>JBDSIW010000047.1:0-3015 GCA_039917795.1 Verrucomicrobiota bacterium
TGCGCGGCGAGAAAATGGTCCCAACCGGTTAGCTCGCTGAATAAATCATCAATTGGGATACCGCTTTCATAGCGCCAAAGATCGCTGAGCTTGATCGCGAACTGGCGGAACAGGCATTTGCTGGCAACGATCGCTTTGGCGTGGTCACCGTTGAGCGCACCAGCCAGGTTGCGCGAGACCATTTCCAGCCGGCGAGGGTTCAGTCGCCAATAAATTCCAGCGATTGTGCTGCACAACGCCTGCGAGACGCGCGGGGGCAGATTGCGCGCGAGCGCCAGACCGATTCGCCAGAAAACGCTGCGATAAAAAATGGAGGCTTTGGCGGGGACGGACGCTGACGATTTTTCTCTCACGAAGCGGATTCCATTTTGGCTCTATGCTCGACCTTTCTTCCGGCCGTGGCGCGCCACCAGATCGGCAGCAAATAGATCGAGGTCAACATCGTCACCGCGATCCCCGCTGCGCAAACTTTTCCGAGGCTCGACAGACCGGCATTGTTCGACCAGGCGAGTGAGCCGAATCCAGCGATGGTGGTCCCGCCGCAAAGCCAGAGCGCGCGTCCGATGCTGCGCCGCGTTTCGCGAATGTTACCGCCGTGCCGTCGCAAAGCGAGTTGCAGGTGAATGCTGTAATCCACGCCCGCGCCCAGCAGTAGCGGCAGCGCCATCAGGTTCAGCAAATTCCACGACCAGTGCGCGATGGACATCAGTAAAAACAGGCAGATCCCGCTGAAAATCAGCGAGGCGAGAGTAAGCAGAACTTCGATGAACCGGCGGAACGCGAGCCAGAGGGAAAAGATCAGCAGCGCAATCATCGGAACGAGCACCCGAGGAAAATCTTTACGGACAAGATCGAACATGGATGCGCCCAGCACCGTCCAGCCGGAGACCAAAACTTTTTCTGGCGCAAGGCGCGCGGTCAAATTCGCGACGAGCATTTTCGTTTTTGCGAGGTCCACCACGCTCGTCGCATTGGTGTCCGCGTAAACCAGCCCGATGGCGAGGAAGCGGTTGGAATCGCGGGAGGTGACTTTGTCGAGAATCCAGCGGCTGGCCTGATTCGTGGGCCAAAAAGTATTGGTTTGAGAGGAGGCCGATTGCCACGTTTCAAAAAGGTTTTCGGTGAGCGCGAATGAATTGCTCGTGAAACCATTGGACAACACCGCGGCGCGCAGATGGTCTTTCTCCGCCAGCAATTTTTTCACGGCAGCGCGATTGGAGGATTGATTTTGCGGCTGCGGCCAGAGCGGCGTGGGCAAAGTGAAGGTGGCAATTGTCTCGTTTGAGACGGCCTGTTTCAATTCAGTTTCCACCCGCTGGAGACGTTGCGCGACTTCGGCTTCGTCCCGGCCCGGAATTAAAATCCAAATCGGTTCTTGCGAGCGGCCTAGCGCGCTTTTGATTTCTTCGACGGCGGCGTAGGCGGGACTTTTTTTGGGACGTAATGCATCGGGAGAATGATCGAATCGCGGGGGCTCTTTCGACAAAACGAATGACGCCATGACCAGAATCAAAAGCGTGATCGACCAACCGATGGCGGAAAATTTCCTCATTATTTCCGCGCTGTGGGAAACATGATCAGCTTGTTGGTGGTGGAGTTTTTGTCCGCGCAACACGACGGGCAAATAGGCGAAGAGCATCACCACACCCGCGAGAGCGACGCCAATGGCCACGAGCGAGCCAAGTTGCGCGAGTCCCGGCAAGCCGCCGAAATTTAAGATGGCGAAAGCGCCCGCTGTCGTGATCGCTGACCAGAGAATGCTGGGTGTAAGTTCGCGGCGGATTTGTTTCGCGCTGAAATGTGGAGCGGCCTGGGCTTCCTGGTAAAGCACGAGGCCGTAATCGACGGCGAGTCCGAGCAGGATGGCGGCAAAGCCCATGCTGACGACATTGAGTGTCCCGAAAATCAAACCGCCCAGCGCCATTGTTCCTCCCAAAATAAAAGCCAGCAAAACCAGAATCCAGATCAGTGGAAGAAAACGTCGATGCGCGATCCAGAACAAGCAAGCGATGATGAGCATGGTTCCGCCGACGGACCCAAGCATGTCGTGCTCCATTCCACCGGCAATTTCGGCGACGAAGGCGGGGCGGCCCGTGTAATGGATTTGAATTCCTTTAGGGAAAGTTGCGGCGCTTTCCTGCGCGGCGATGATCGCTTTGATTTGATTCAGCCACGCCAGGCAATCGCGGTAGCTGGCCAGGTCGGTGGTGGCTTCGGCAAAAACGAGGCGGAATTTTCCATCGGCGGAAGCGAAAAGGTCCTGGCCGGAGCCCATCGGCATGGCGGAAGAAACGCTGTCGGGCAAACGCATCAAACCTAAGGGGTCGTAACTGCCCATTGCGATTTCGTTGGGAGAAAGAGAAGTCGCGAGCTGGTCTTTCGTGGCGGCCAGCGTGGCGGACAAATTGTTTGACGCAAGCTTGTTGGTGAGTTGGCCGAAAACGTCCGGCGGTTGATTGAGCCAGATAAAACCGACGAGCTCGGGGGATTGCTCGGGATACTCCAGCCAGCCGGGCTGCCAGGTAGCGTCGGCGACAAGATTTCTTTGTTGGCGGAGCGCGACGGCGAGGAGGCGGGCGGCGGTTTCCGTTTTTTCCGCGTCGTCGGAGTGGAGCGTGATGATCAACTCGCGCGCATTGGAAAAATTCTGCTGATAAATTTTGAGGCCTTGAACGATCCCGGAGTCTTCGGGCAAAAGATTCAGTATCTCGACATCGAAACGAAGTCGCGTGAATCCGAGAGCAATCGGGATCAGCACAAGCAGCCAGAGCCACCGGCGCGATTTAGGAATCATGGCGAAAGGTAGCCCTCAATCAATTCGCCCGTGGATTTGTTTTCAAGCTGCCAATTCTCGTTGGTCGGTGCGCGAAAAATCCAGGGTTTCGGTGGCGCTATTCCATTCAACGCGGGCGGCAACTGAAACCAGCTGATGCGCGCCGGTGGTTTTCCGGGGGCGGAATACGCTTTGTTTTGCGCGGGAACTTCCAATTGCCAGCTTGTCGGCGTGGTTTGCGC
>JBDSIW010000048.1:0-3556 GCA_039917795.1 Verrucomicrobiota bacterium
GCCTCGTGCATGAATTTGGCTGCCAGCAAAAACAGCTTCATTACACAAACCGGTTCGGGAAAAAAATGACCGTGCCCGTTTCCTGGTAAGGAGGGAGAAGTGCCAGGTCGGACGCGTGTGATCTCGGCATCGGTCAAACGCACTTGCCCCGGCCACCGACAGCAGGCGGTGCATCGCTGGCATTCGTAAAAAATGGGCATTCAATTTATGGCACGGGCAAATGCTCGCCCGCGGCCTGGTCCTTGAATTTCGGGAAAAATTCTTCCGCTACGATATACCCGACGCAATCGGACGCTCCGCACCGGCATGGATGCTCTTTGTAGTCCGCCCATTCGTAATTATAATTGAAAGTGATCTCTTCGCCCGGGCGGATGGCTCGCAGCGAGGTGATCCAAATTTTCCCGTCCGTGAGATTGGCTTCGCAATTGGGCGAACAACTGTGGTTGATAAACTTTGCCGGATTTTCCCCGAAATCCCCGTCGAGATCGAAATTGTCATCGAGCGTGAAGATGTAAACGTTTTCCATCTCGCAACGCTTTAACGACTCGGCCTTGCTGATTTTTTCGCCGAGGTATTGGATGAGACGCTGGCCGCGGCGGATTTTAGCCGACGCAAAACAGCCCGTTCCATGGATGGAAGAAGTTCTGAACTGGATAAAGTTGTTTTTCACAAGAGGCGCAGTAAATAGCGCGGAATCCTTTCTTGTTCAGGCGATGTTTTCAATTTTTAATCGACGAATCCTGATCGCATGAACCGCAAGCCGTTTTACCAATACCTCTACGTCCAGGTGTTGATCGCGATTTTGCTCGGCGTCGTGGTGGGCTCCTGCTTTCCGGGCTTCGGCGCGAAACTCAAACCGCGGGGTGATGGGTTCATCAAGCTCATCCGCATGGTGGTGGCGCCGATTATCTTCACAACCGTAGTGGCCGGCCTGGCCGGGATGGGCAGTTTTAAAAAGGTCGGACGCGTCGGCTTCAAGGCGATTCTGTATTTCGAGGTGATGACAACCTTTGCTCTCATCGTCGGCTGGTTAGTGGTAAAATGGGTCGAGCCGGGCGCGGGCGTGAATGCGGATCCCGCGAAGCTGGACGCCAGAGCGATTCAGCAATACGTGACCGGCGCCGATACCCACGGGTTCATCGATTTCATTCTCAACGTCATACCAAATAGCGTCGTCGATGCTTTTGCCAGGGGTGACATTATCCAGGTTTTATTTTTTTCCATCCTCTTCGGACTTGCGCTGGCCGCAATGGGCGACGGCAACAAACCGATTGTGCATTTGCTGGATAAATTGGCGGAGGCGCTGCTCAGGATGATCGGATTGATTATCAAATTGGCGCCGGTCGCGGCTTTCGGAGCAATTGCTTACACGACGGCGACGTTCGGGGCAAAATTGATCGGCGCCCAGCTAAAACTGATGGCGTGCATGTATTTCACCTGCGCTCTATTTATCGCGCTCTTCCTAGGCGGCCTGTTGAAATTAAACGGAATCAACCTCTGGAAATTTTTGAAGTTTGTGCGCGAAGAGATCTTCATTGTGCTTGGCGCTTCTTCGTCTGAATCCGTTCTGCCTCGCATGATGGTCCGGCTCGAGCAACTGGGTTGTTCGCGCCCCATCGTGCGTCTGGTTCTGCCCGCCGGCTATTCTTTCAACATGGACGGATCCTGCATTTATCTGACGATGGCGGCGCTGTTTATCGCACAAGCGACCAACGCAGGTCTGAGCATCGGACAGGAGTTCACGGTCATTCTGGTTTGCCTGATTACCTCGAAAGGCGCGGCGGGCGTGGTTGGAGGAGGCTTTATCAGCCTGGCCGCAACATTGTCGTCGCTGCACACCATTCCGGTTGAAGGAATGGTTTTGATCCTTGGCGTGGACCGCTTGATGTCTGAGGCGCGGGCGGTCACGAACCTGATCGGCAACGGTGTCGCGACCGTTTTAATTTCAAAATGGGAAAATGAATTCGACGAAACCAAAGCGCGAAATCGGTTGAATCATCCGGTGCCTCCGATTGATGACCGGCGCGATTTGCTTGAATCAACCGGGAATCTTTAGCGCAGCGCGCCAGAAATCCTTCAGGACGATTGATCCATCCAGTTCCGTCCTCAACAAAATGTATTTGCAGACCGTCGTGTAGATTCTTTCTCTTTGACCGAAGCCCGCAAACGTTTAAAATCAATTGCACATGATCAATCGAGATTCGCTGAAACAGGAAATTGACCGGCTGCCTGAAGATTCACTGAGCCAGTTGGAACGTTTTCTTCGCTCGCTCGCTCGCCCGTTGCGCGAACGGAAACCACTTTCCGGCTATAAACTTGGCGGTTATTTCGACAAGGTATCCATCCGCGACCAAGCTTATGAGTAACCTGCTCGTCAATACCGATCTGCTCGTTTACGCCATCGACGAAGACTCGCAATTTTATGAGCGCACGCGGAAGTTGCTCTACGAGTCGGGCCACGAACTTTTTACGACTTCGAAAAATATCTGCGAATTTCTGGCCGTCGCTACGCGGGGAAATCCTCCGCTGCTCTCGGTTTACCAGGCGGTCAACCTTGCCGATGAGATGGAGCAGAATTTTACGGTGCTTTATCCCACTCCTGAATCCTCCCAGATCCTGCGCGGCTTGCTTCGGAAATATCATGCGGCCGGACCGCAAGTGAATGATTTCGCCGTGGTCAGCATCGGCTTGAATCATCAGGTCAATCTGCTCGGAACGTTTGACGAGAAATATTTTCGCGGCATTTCGGAAATCGAATTTGCCCGGCCGTAGCTCGCGCCGATAGTCGAGAAGTGGCGCGAATGTTTTTGTTCTCTCTGTCGCGGCTCCGGTCGCCAAACCTACGCGTGTTCGTACGCTGGACTGAGGGAGGCGTAGCGTTTTACCGAGGGAAATCTGTTCAAGTGAACGCTGCGTTCGAATGAAAAGCCCTTCCGCTTGGCGCGCTGCCGTTCGCTAAAAATTTTTCCAGGAATCCGCGGATTCGCTCGCGTTTGGATTGGGTGAAGGCATTTTTAACAAACGGTCTAGAAGAAATCTTCGGCGGAAAACGTTTCCTCGAGTGCGCAAGTGAGACGAGTCGCGACGCAGCGGGTTCCCATTTTCGATTTTCTATTTTGTGGACAGTTGATCCAGCGCTGGAAAACGAAACTCCGTCGACGGGACATGCTGTTCACGCATCAGCGTTTCCATCTTTGCCACAATCTCGGCGTGCTGTGCGGCGACGTCGTTGCTCTCGGCGATGTCGCCATTCAAATCGTAAAGCGCGATGTGTAAATCCGGTTTCTTCTTATCTTTCGAGATCAAGTTTGTGCGCACGCCTTTCCAGTCGCCGATGCGCAGCGATTGCTGGCCTCCATAGCCTGGAAACTCGCGATAAAGAAATGGCCGGACCGGATTTTTTTCCCGAACAGCAGCGGCGCAAAACTAAAACCATCCAGCCCGGCGGGCGCTTTCTCTTGAACTCCCGCAAGTTCCAATAGGGTGGGCAGCCAATCTTCAAAACCAGTGACCTGCTCGCAAACCTGTCGTTCCCGGATTTTTCCTTTCCAACGAA
>JBDSIW010000049.1:0-5250 GCA_039917795.1 Verrucomicrobiota bacterium
AGCGCCGGGATGGTCTTTTCGAAAAGGTTCCGTTCGCCCTCTTCCGTTTTGGTTGGAAAAAACTCCAGCGAAATAACCGGGCGCGCTCTTCCTTGGGCGGCGGCGTAGATGTCTCGAATCAATTGCATTCCCGCGAGTATGGGCAAGGCGCGTGGGCAATTCAATCTTCGGGAATGGATTGAAAACGGATTTCTCCGAACGCCGTGCCAAGGAGCAGCTGCCAAAAAATCTCTGCCGATTTGGCCGTCGATGCCGCTTGCCAGCACTTTCCCTGGAACGTTATTTTGGCGCTGATTAAAAACTTAATACTAAAACTCAAAACGATTAAATGAGTGTTCGCGTTCGCTTTGCTCCATCACCCACCGGGTTCCTTCACATTGGCGGTGCGCGCACGGCGCTGTTCAACTGGCTTTATGCCCGTCACACCGGCGGCGTTTTTGTTTTGCGAATCGAAGACACCGATGCTGCGCGCAATTCCCAGGAAGCCATCAACGTTATTTTAAACGGCCTGCGCTGGCTCGGTCTCGATTGGGATGAAGGCCCGACCAGCGGCGACGCGACACATCCAAGCAAAGGAAATTACGGCCCCTATTTTCAATCCGAGCGCGGCGAGATTTACAAAAAGCGCGTGCAGGAATTGAAGGACAAAGGTTTCGCTTACGAACATGAAGGCGCAGTGAAATTCAAAATGCAGCGCGAACCGATTGTTATTCCCGACGTCGTCGTCGGCGACGTGGAACGCAAACTCACCGACCGCGAAGAAGCGGATCCCGATTTTGTGATCGTGCGCTCCGATGGCCAGCCGGTTTTCCATTTCGTCAATGTCGTGGACGATTTGGAAATGAAAATCACCCATGTCATTCGCGGCGAAGATCATCTGAGCAACACGGCGAAACACATCGCGCTCTTCCGCGCCTTTGGGGTCGAGCCGCCGAAGTATGCGCACATCCCGCTCATCCTGAATCTCGACGGCACTAAGATGAGCAAACGCGATCAAGGCGCGTCGCTGAAATTTTACACCGACGAAGGCTACGTCCCCGAAGCCGTCGTGAATTATTTGTGCCTCCTCGGCTGGTCGCCCAAAGAGAATCGCGAGAAAATGCCGCTCGCCGACATCATCGCGCTCTTCGACCTCCCGCAAATCCTCCGGCACAACGCGCGCTTCGATCTGGAAAAACTCCACTGGCTCGACGGCGAATACATCCGCGAACTGCCGCACGAACGTTTCCGCGAACTCGGCCTGCAAGCGCTGCGTCAGGCGAATTTTCCGTTAGAGAAATTCTCCACCGACTACGTCAACGCCGCGCTCGACACCTGTCGCGGCAAAGTGAAAAAGTTTTCTGAACTCGGCCCGTATGCCGGATTTTATTTCGCCGACGAAATAAAAATTTCCCCCGAAGCCGCCGCGAAAGATTTCACGTCGGAAAACAAACCGCGCCTCAAAAAACTCCGCGACGCTTTCGCCGCTGCCGATCCGTTCAACGCCGCAACCATCGAAGCCGCCTTGAAATCCACCGCCACCGAACTCGGCGTGAAAACCGGCGTGCTCGTCCACCCCGTCCGCCTCGCCTGCACCGGCAACACCTCCGGCCCGAGCCTGTATCATCTCCTTGAAGTGTTGGGGAAAGAGAAAGCGCTGGCGAGGATTGAGCAAGCACTTGCCGGGACTGGATAAATTTGCCATCGTTTTGAAGCCGCATTATCAAAGCCGTATGTTCACAGCGCATCAGCTCAAGGAAAGAATGGAGGAAAAACCGTTTCGCCCGTTTCGCGTCATCATGTCGAGCGGCGACACATACGAAGTGCGCAACCACGATTCAGCGTGGGTCCTTCGGAACGCCATTGAGATTGGACTTGATCCGGATGCAGAAGGCATGGTTGCTCTGACCCGGCGTTGCGCGATTCTCCACATCGCGAGCATTGAAGATATTCCAACATCAAAAGCCGCTTAAGGAAATTTTTCATTCTTAACTATCACATGAGCACGGTTGCCGAAATTGAAGCTGCGATTCGGGCGCTCCCGCCCAAGGAACGGGAACAGTTGGCCGATGATTTGCCCGCTATTCTTCATGAACTTAACGGCGACGCCAAATGGCAGCGCATCATTAGCGACGACAGTCCTCGTCCTTCACTTATCGCCTTGGGCGATCAAATCGCGGCGCAGTTCAAAGCCAATCCTGCGGCATTTTCTGAGTTGCGTGACGCTGACTTTGATAAGCCACAGTGAAATCGCTCGGCACGGAACATTTCTGGAAAGCCTACTGTGCGCTTCCTCCAGGTACCAAAAACGCCGCTCGTTCCGCGCATCAGAAATTTCTCCAAAATACCGCCCATCCATCGCTGCAAATGGAGCGGTTGCGTTCCGATCCGCGCTTCTGGTCAGTGCGGGTGACGCGCGATTATCGCGCGGTCGCGCAAAGGTTTGAAGGCGGCGTTTAGATTTGGATTTAGATTGGCAGCCACAGAGATTTCGACCGACAATTTCCGAAATGAAAACGCAATTGTCAGTGAACTCCGTCCGCCTCACCTGCACCGGAAACACGTCCGGTCCGAGCCTGTATCATCCGCTGGAAGTGTTGGGGAAAGAAATGGTGATGGAGCGAATCGAAAAGGCACATACAACTGAATTCAAATGATTACGATCAAGAGTTTACCTGAAGACGATCCAAGTTTTATTGCTGAAGTGGAATGGATCATTGCTGGTTGTCTTGGTGAATATAAACCAAAGGAAGTTTATGTGGTTCGCATTCGCGACGTGTTTGATTACAAGTGGTGCTACTTTTCAGGAAAGACTCTTGGTGCGCTTGGGGTCTCAAATTTTCGCGATCTGACGCTCCCACCGTTTGTGCCGAATCGCGTTCTGGATCAAGATCATTACGACCGCGTTCTGGCGGACGACGACGATTACGAGCTTTCCGATGCGCCTCCACTGCATATTCGTCAGAACAGTGAAGCGAATTTTAAAAGATTCATCCGGCGTACCACGAACGATGGAACGATAATTTGGTTTAGCAGCGGAAGCGGATCGGTAGGGCGCGGGAGTTTCATGGCTTACCACGTCTCGTCGAATATCAAATTCGCGTGGCATGTTACGTTTCTAAAAAAGAAAGGTTGGCAGATTCAAAAAGTAAGATTCACTTCAAAGGCGTTAGTCGAAGGGTTGCGCGATTTGGGATTCAATAAATTCAAAGTGGGTTTGACAAACTAAGCTGCTTCGCCGCCTTCGCGCTCACTTTCGAGTTGGGGGTAATGGTTCATCAATTTCTTCACGTCGTAGCCGCAATCGCGCGCGGTTTCTCGCGGTGTCGATGGATTTCCGGGATGATTTTTTCTAGTTTCAGGGCTCGTCCGATTTCAAAGGTTTGGAATTCCGCATTTATGCGGTTCGGGTAAATCTAATTCATGCCCGAGCCGCGCTATCTCTGGCGGCCTTGCTCCACGTTACGAAACGGACAGGCATCCCGAAGTTTTAGCCGCGGACCCACCAAAATCATTTCACTCCTTTTAATCCACGGAGATATTCGTCAAACCAGTCGGCGAAAATTTTCATGTCGACGTCCATTCCGGGCCAGCCGTGATCTTTACCCTCTCGCACGATCAATTTGAACGGGGCATGCATTTCTTCGCAGCGCTTTTTAAAAATTTCCGCCTGATAAATCGGAACCATTTTATCCGCGTCGCCGTGAATGACCAGCGTGGGCGCCATGCTTGAAGTCACAAAATTGATCGGAGAAATTTCTTGGCCAAGAGCCTGCCTTCCGTCCGCCGTGGCACTGCGCGGACCAAAGGCCAGTTGAAATTGAGCAGTCGGACCAAAACCGACGCCGTCGTCGCCGGGCTTGCTCCAATTCAGAAAATCCGTCGGCGGGTAAAAACAGGCCACGGCCTGCACAACGCTGCTTTCGCCGTCCACCGGATCTTTGGCGTCCGCCTGACCGGCGGAGCCTTGCGTGCCCATCGTGAGCGAAAGATGTCCGCCCGCGCTCCCGCCGGTAATGCCGAGATGCTTTGCATCCACTCCGAATTTTTTGGCGTTGTGACGGACGAAGCGAACGGCACGGTGAATATCCTGCTCGATTTCCGGGATGGTAAATCTGGGCTGCGATCCGTGAACCACTGCGAACACCGTGTAGCCACGTTCCAAGAGCGGCTTGTAAGAGGCGGCGTTGATGGCTTCGTGGCTGGAAAAAAATCCGCCGCTGACCATGAAGAGAATGGCAAAGCCGTTCGTTTTCTCCGGTTGAAAAACGTCCATGGTCAACGCGGACCCAAATTTTCTCCCATACACGACGTCCTCAGTGCGATGGAATTTTTCCTGGGCGAAAACGGTGAAGGGTAAGATCAGGAGTGCGGCCAGCCATATTTTTTTCATAAGCAAAGTCAGTTGATTTTTTTCGTGTTGCGGAGGTTTTCGTCGAACCAATCGATGAACAGCGCGAAGTCCGAGACCCAATCCTTCCAGCCGTGGCCTTCCCCTTTCTTGACGACGAGTTTTGTTTTGACGCCGGCTTCCCGGGCGCGTTCGAGGAAGCTCTCGGCTTGCTGAATGGGGACCAGATTGTCGGCATCGCCGTGGAGAATCATGACGGGCGGCAGATTGGAGGTAATCGAATAGAGGGGAGAAATCTGACGGCCGAATTTTCGTTTCGCGTCGGGGTCCGGCGGCACGGCGCCGAACGCGGGCTTGTAATCCTTGAGGACGTTTTCGCCCAGGGCGCTTTCGCCAGGCGATCCGTAGTTCAGAAAATCGGTGGGCGGGAAAAAGCACGCGACCGCTTGGACGGCGCTGCTTTCGCGGTCGATGGGATCCTTTGTATTCAGCTCATTGGTTGCGCCGAGGCCGGTGCCGAGCACGAGCGACAAATGCCCTCCCGCACTGCCGCCCGTGACGCCGAGATGATTGGGATCGACCCCATATTTTTTTGCATTGAATCGAATAAAGCGGACCGAACGGTGCATATCCTGGATAATTTCCGGGATCTGGTATTTCGGCTGCGAGCCATGCACGACGGCGAACACTGTATAGCCGTGATTGAGGAGTGGCTGGCAGACGGAGGCGCTGATCGATTCGTGACGGGAAAACCAACCGCCGCTTACCACGAAAATGATTCCAAATCCGTTCGGCTGGTCTGGCTGGAAAATATCCATGGTCAAAGCGGTTCCAAATTTTCGGGCATAGACGACGTCTTCGGTCCGCGTGAAATGGACATTCGTTTGCGATTGCGCGCCGAGGGCGGAAGAAAAGAGGAG
>JBDSIW010000050.1:0-3065 GCA_039917795.1 Verrucomicrobiota bacterium
TGGCACGGCAAACCGCGCACTTACGATTTGCGCGGACGCAAATTTGTCGTCGTGATGGCGGGCAATCCTTACACCGAAAGCGGACAGAAATTCAAACTGCCGGACATGCTCGCAAATCGCGCGGACACCTACAACCTCGGCGACATCATCGGCGGCAAAAGCGATTATTTCAAAGCGAGCTACGTCGAAAACGCGGTGACGTCCAATGCAGTTCTGGCGCAACTGGCGAACAAAAGTCAGAAAGATATTCGTGCATTTTTGCGTCTGGCGGAATCGGGTTCGCGCAACACTGATGGTTTTGAAGGCAGTTATTCCGCGCAGGAAGTCGAAGAAATTTTGTCAGTGATGAAAAAGCTTCTCGTCATTCGCGACGTCGTTCTGAAGGTGAACCTTGAATATATTCGTTCGGCGGCGCAAGCAGATGAATTTCGCACCGAGCCGCCGTTTCGTTTGCAAGGTTCCTATCGCAACATGAATCGGCTCACCGAAAAAGTCGTCCCGATCATGAACGATCAAGAAGTGGAAGCGCTGTTGCTCGACCATTATCGCAGCGAATCGCAAACGCTCACGACTGGCGCGGAAGCGAATCTGCTGAAGTTCAAAGAAATGATGGGCTGGCAGACGGCGGAAGAAAAAGCGCGCTGGGAAGAAATTAAAAAAACGTTCAAACGCAATCAATTGACGCGTGGTGTGGATCAAACGGACGCCGTCGGTCGAGTTGTTGCGCAACTTTCCACTTTTCAAACCGGCTTGGAATCCATTCAGGAAACGTTGGAAAAACAATTGTCGAAATCACAGCCCACGTTGACGGTGGATTTCGCGCCGTTGAAACCCGCGTTGGAATCACTTCGCGCCAGCATTGAAAAACGAATGGGCCGCGCTGGCAACGGCGACGATGGCGATAAAAAAGATAACAAGCGTGCGTCGAGCCAACTCCACACCGCGCTGACCGCATTACGCGAAGATTTGAGTCGCGCGATTACTTCGGTGCAAACCGACGCGACCGCCGAGCGATTTGCCAGCATGTCGCACGAAATGAAAACGTTGCACAACACGTTGGCCACGTTGAGAGATGTCGCCACGCAACAACGCAATCACCTCCGCAACGTCGAGGAACTTTTGACCACGCGCGCCAAACAGGGAATGGTGGAGTTTGAGTTGACCCAGGAAATGATGGCGAACGAACAGGTTTTCCTCGAGCGCGTTCAGGAGGTTTTGGCCGGTGCCCAACCGGAAATCACCACGCCTTCGATAGAACCCAATCCTCCGCCGCAAAAGAAATAGAAACTTCACCACGCCTCGATATGAAAAATTTCATCAACAAAGTTCAGGATCTCGGAAAGAAAGCGGCGGAAATAAAACAGGCGATTCAAAGCGCACCGAGGAAAGCTGCTGAAATTCGGGAGGCCCTCACGATGAACGCGGGCGAATTACATCAGATCCGTGCGGACGTGCAGGCGAACCTCAATGGGTTGCGCGCCAACAGCCCGGATCGAATTTTGCGGGCGATGCGCGAGGTCAACGATAACACTTATACCTTTGAAGAAGCGGGCTACAAACTCACGGGAATGGATCTCGATCTTACCTTGAACGAGAAATTGGCCGTTCATCTCCAGAAATTTGAGGACGTTCCACATGTTAAGCTGCGCGCATTGATGGCAAAAGAATCGCGCGAAACGATCAAAGCAATTTTATCGGGACTTCTAAAAGCGGAAGAGTCGGCGTCCAACGTGGAGTTCACGCATCTGAAATACGATGGAGTGGTCGTGCATATCGGCGCGGTCCCTTTAATCCGAATGTGCTGGCGCAGCGATACGCTTCTTCAAGAACAAGCGAGAGCAAAGGTTCCCGAATCTCTGCCCGCAACGCCGCCACCCAGTTCTCCGTCTATTGGTTCATTCTTCGAGCAACGCGTTATCCCAGCTTCGCCCGTGACCGCACCGGTGTCTCAGGATTTGCCTGTTCCCGTTGAACCCGTTCCGACGGTGTTGCCCCAAACCTCCATTGATTTTGAACCGGAGAAACCATCTTTCAGCCCGTGGACTTCTGATGCGCTGACTCGATTCAAAAAAATGCCAGACTTTTCAAAGCATCGATCGTCCTAAGCATTCAAACTTCCGGCGACTGATTCGATAATTCTAATCCCCTGCTCCGCTTCATCGTGGCGCAAATTCAGTGGCGGCAACAAACGAACGACTTGCGTGCCGGACGGAATGGCGAGCATTCCCGCTTCGTGCAATCGGTTCACGAATTGGATGGCGTGCGATTTCTCGCTTCCCGCGAAAGCAGGAATTTTCTCCACTAATTCCAAGCCGATGATCAAACCCAAACCTCGGGCCGTTTTCACCACACCTGGGAATTCTTGGGCCAACCGTAGCAACTCGCCTTTCAAAAATTCCCCGACTGATCGCGCGTTCGCTGCGAGATTTTCGCGCTGGATGATTTCCAAAACTTTCAAGGCCACGGCACACGCGAGCGGGCTGCCCCCGTAGGTCGTCCCATGTGTCCCGGCGCTCAACAAATCCGCGAATGGCGCACGCACCCAGAATCCGCCGATGGGAAAACCGCCGCCGAGCGACTTGGCCATGGAGATTCCATCGGGCAAAAACGTTTCCGCGCCAGGCGCATTTTCCAGAATTCTTTGGAACGCTTGGCAGCGGCCGGTGCGGAAATGGCCGTCCTGCACTGAATCGAGAAGCAAAAGGAGATTTTTCTCGTCGCAAAGAGCCCGCAATCCGAGCAAATAATCCGCAGTCGCCGCCGTGATTCCGCCTTCGCCTTGCACACACTCGATCATGATTGCCGAAGTTGCGGGCGAAATCGCCTTCCGCATCGCGTCCAGATCATTGAATGGCACGTGCCGAAATCCGGACACCATGGGCTCGAAACCCTTCTTCACCTTTTCCTGGCCGGTGGCGGAAATTCCCGCCAGCGTGCGGCCGTGAAATGAATTTTGTGCGGTGAGAATTTCGAAGCGCCCATCGTCATGCCCGAACTTGCGGGCCAGTTTGAAGAGACCTTCGTTGGCTTCGCCGCCGCTGTTCGAGAAGAAAACTTTTCCTGGC
>JBDSIW010000051.1:0-3072 GCA_039917795.1 Verrucomicrobiota bacterium
CACCGAATAAATTCCCGCGCCCGGAACGGTGGTCGCGGGTGAGAGCGGAGTCGCTCCCTGCTGCACGAGATTAAAAAGATTGGAACCGGTGAATGTGCTCGAAGCATTGATGTTCTTGGTCACGCCGCCCTCGACCCCAAGATCCAATCCGTGCCGGTAAGTGACTTCGAGGAAAACCACCTTGATCAACACTTGCGGTTTGGGCCGGTCCAGATCGGAAATGACCTTGCCGATTTGCACGCCGGTTTCTTCATCGGTGATGACAATGAGCTTCTTCGTTTCCGGGTCGCTCGTGATGATCGCGTCGCCGAACTGCGTGTTATTCCGGTAAGTGCGGGTGCCTGAACTGCTCGAGCTGGAGTTGTTGTTATTCCCCCCGCCACCCTGGAAATTCCCGCCTCCTCCTCGTTGCTGCTGTTGCTGGGCCTGCATGGTCAGCGCAAAAACCCAAAGGATTCCTGCCGCGGCGAAGCGGGCATTGAAAATAGTGTTCTTCATAAAAATAAACCCGAATTATCGGCCCGTGGCTCCCACGCCGCTGTTTTGTCCAAAGCCCGTCGTCGCTCCAGCGCCCGAAGTCGTCGTGTTGTTCCGCGTGGTCAGCGGATTGTTCTGGGACGTCGTCGAAGTTGTGTTCCTCGTCGTGTCTGACTGGAACAGGCCCTGCAAAATTGTTTGCACGTCTTGCGGGTCGGCGTTCTCCAGCGAGTAAACGAAAACTTTTTGCTTCTTGGCCGGATTGGAATCCAGTTCCGTCACCATCGCGCCAATCTGGGTCATCAAATCTTTATCCGCCGTCACCACGATCGAGGCAGTGCGCCGATCCGCCACCGCGAGGACGCGGCTTTTCTTTTTCATGCGATCACTCTCGGCGGATGAACCGGTGGATCGCGAGTTGCCCTGGGGCGGTCCGCCAAATGGAAAGCCGCCAAAGCGGAAGCCGGCCGACCGCGTGTTTTCCGCGCTCTGGTTTTCGTCCGGAAAAAGGCTCGTCAACAAATCCGCCATCTCCTGCGGATCGGCGAATTTCAGATGGAAAACCCGCACCTCAGCCGCGCTGTCGCCGCTGGCATCGACTTCGTTGATCAAAGCTTCAATCGTGGACATCAATTCCTCCGGCGCGCTGACTACCACGGAATTGCTGTTTTCATCCGCCACCGCATTCACGTGCGTGGCCGAGTTTCCTTTGCCGCTCGAACCCCGTTCCTGACCTCCGCCACCGTCTTCGCCGGGCCCGCCGCCAAAGCGACGGCCGAAAAAAGCGCGCGGGTCGCCGGATTGAGAGGAAGACGAACTCTGGCTCGGAAAAAGTTCTTTCAACATCGCCGCCACCGCTTTGGAATCGGCGAATTTCAGGGAGAACACCTTGAGCGCGGACGCCGTCGAACCGTCAAGCGCCTTGATGATCTCCGCGATTCGCCGGATGTGTGTCTGCGTGTCAGTCATGACCAGCGCGTTGCCCGCTTCGTTCGCGGTCAACGTGGCATCCGGGACGATGGTCTGCAGATCTTTCGCCAGTTGCATCACGTTCAGCGCGCCGACCGGCAAGACCTGCGTCACCATGTCGTTGCTCTTCGGAATGCTTTCTGGGTTCGAGCCGCTCCGGACGGGAATGTCGCGTTTCTTCGCGTCCTCGCGTTTCATCACCGTCAGCGTTCGGTCATTGCGAATCGCGGTCAAACCGTTCTTCTCCAGGACGGTGTTGAGCAACCCGACCGCCTCCTCTTTGTTCAATGGCTGGTTGCTCCAGAGATCGACTTTGCCGCCCACGCTTGTTTCCAAAACGATGATGAAGCCCGCCGCGCCGCTCAAATAATTCAAAACCATTTCCAGGGGAGCGCCTCGAAAATTGAAACGCAACCCTTTGTCGTTTTCTGACATGACCACTGGTGTGGAATGAACCGCTTCCGCTTCGGCCGCCGGCGCGACCGTATCAGGCGCAGGTGTTTTCTCCGCCGCAGCGCTCGCGGGCGCCGGTGCGGCAGGCGCGTTGGTTTTTGAGTCGTCGGCGAAGATCGCCGCGTGGCTGAAGCACGCCAGCATGGCGAGCAAAGTGATTTGTTTATTTGCCTTCATTTTTCAATTCCTCTTCACGTTTTTGCATGAGTTTTTTCAAAATATCGCTCTCGCCAACGCTCGATGCGGGCTCAGGATTCCCGGCTGGAGCAGAGGCAGGTGGTGCGCTGGAACTTACTGTCGGCTCTGGCGTCGCGTTCAAATTCCATTCTCCGTCATCCTGCCGTTTCATCTGGGATTGGAGGGTCATCTCGGTCGGCCCGCCATTGGTCGATACCAGCTTCACGCGATTCCAACTGATGTCGGCAACTTTGAAACCCGCGATGCTGTCGCCGCGTTTGACCACTTTGCGAAACTCCGGGCTGCTGCCGTCGAAAAAGGCGAAGCGCCCGGTCTCGGAACTCGACGCGCCCACCAGCGTGAAAGTATCCACCTTCACCGGCTTCGGCTTGGCCACATCCGCCGCACGCGAGGAGCGTCCCGGGCTGAAAATGTTCCGCTCGGAAATGATCTTGAACGAGGGAAAATCGGTCCCCGAAACCGAATTGGTCTCAGCCGCGCGCAACCCACCCCCGGCAAGTAGAACCGCCAGAATCACAATGAATGTTTCAAGGCGCGTGTTCATAATTCCGGTTGCTTGAGCAGCAGCGCGCTGAGTTGCAACGTGAGCGAAAGCTGCTGCCCGCTTGCGTCGCGCGTGGAGATTTCCAACCCTTGGAACTTCAAGCCGAGCGGGTCTTTCTCGATTTCGTAGAGGAACCGCGCAAGCGCATCCATGTTGCCGGTTGCCTCCGCCTGGCACTCGAAGGTCATGTAATCCTCATCCGTCGGTTTCCATTGCGGCTTGATCGCCGTCACGACCACGCGGCTGTCGCGCGCCCATTTATCGAACGCATTGAGCATCCGGCTTTCCGCCACCGACACATTGCCCGGCAGCGCGTTGGTCTCCATTTGGTCCCACCGTTCGCGGATCGTTTGCTCGCGTTGCAACAAGGCGGTCCCCGTGCTGATCGATTTCTTCAACTCGGTAATTTTCGTGGACCGCTCCTTCCACTG
>JBDSIW010000052.1:0-4399 GCA_039917795.1 Verrucomicrobiota bacterium
AAGCGGGCTCTCGCCTGGATGGGTCGGAATTGACGCATACTTTGTCCGTAGGACTGCTGGTAAAACTCTACGCTGGCTGACCAATGAAACAAACCCCCTGTTTTAGGGGCGAAAACCGCGCGCCATCGGGGCTCTCAACTTGGGGTGGCGGCGCGCTCGGAGTGACGCGCCCAAACTTCTGTATCCTCCGGCTGAATTGATTTGCGGGAAATCTTCACAGCCGGAGCTATTCGTAGCCGTAAGCCTTGACGAAAGGTTCCAGTTTGGTCAGCCACGGTTCCAGATACTTTTGATAATTTCGCCACCGGCCCTTGGCGGAAGTGAAGATTGGTTTTGTCACCTCTGCGTAGGTGGGCGAACGAACTGACTTGCTGCGCGCATGCTCATGGAAACGCAGCACGTCCTCGCTCCACGGGACTTCAAGGAAAGCAAGCAACCGGCGGCTGGCGGTTTCGAGGTTATCCACCGTATCCTCATAACGGATTTCCATCCTCGCGTTGCGCAGCCTCGGCAGAATGACCTGCCAGAAATTCATCACGGACGCGTATTGTGCAATCGTTCCATCGAGGGTGAGATAGGCCGAGCTGACGGGATTCAGCGGCAATGGCTGCATAAAACAACTCAGGCAAACATCGCGCGGATCACGAATGGCCACCAGAAATTTTGCGTCCGGAAAAAGGCGCGCCACCGCTGGGAGGAGCACATTCAACGCGGGATTTTTATCCACCAGCAACTTGTCGCCGATTTCTTTTCCGATCAAGGATTCGGTAAAACGAAAATAATCATCGCGCGCCCGCCGAAGCGCGCTCACCGATGCCGCGTCCAGAACCTGTAGCACGGAAGAATCCGGTGAGAAACCGCGGCTGAGTGGGAGATATGCCTCGTCGTGCAGGATGTGCGTCTCTTCCGCGGTGACAATGTTTTGATGGGACGCCAGCACTTGTTCCAACAAAGTCGTGCCGGACCTGGGATGTCCGCAAAGCACGGCAAAACGACGACTCGGTTCGAATTCATTTCGCGCCTCGAACCACCGCGCCATTACGGGGGCGGAAATCGATTCCTCCATTTCGCGGACCCTGGCTTGAATGCCCTGGAGAATTTTAAAGGGCGCTTGCGCTGCGGGGCGGAGGAGGGTCTTCGCCTCAAGAAACGAGGCCATCGCGTCATGGTATCGTCCGAGGCGATCCAGAACGTTGCCCAATTCATACCAGGCCCGGACGCGCGTGGTGGCATCCGCGCCGGAATTCGCCAGAAGCGATCGGAGAATTAATTCCGCTTCCTCGAGTTTGCCACCGAGACGGGCCAGTCGCGCCCGAGTCAACAAAGCGGGTGGATATCCGGCGCGCGCGGCCAAGGCGCGATCGACCCATTGATTGGCTTCGTCGATTCGAGCGTGACGCTCGTCGAGTTCAGCCAGCGCAATGAACACACTTGGGGAAGGAAGTTTTTCGCTGGCCGCGCGTTCGAAGTAACGGCGGCCCATTTCATAACCCCCAAATTCCTGACAGCGCCGCCCGGCCTCTGCCAGCGTCTCCCCTCGGTGCGGGGAAACACGGACGGCCTTTTCAAAACATCGCTCCGCCGCATCGTAGGTGTAACGCAAGCCGTGAGCCCGCCCGAGGTCCAACAGAATTTGGAGATTGGCGGGAGCGAGTCGAGCCGCCCGCTCCAAGATTTCGATTGTCCGTTGGTAATCCTGGCTTTTCCAGGATTCCGCCGCTTGTTGAAACATTCGTGAAAGCGACCCTTTGGAAAGCTGGCTTTGTCGTTTCATCGGATCAGATGATTAGGCCGGGTTGTTTGCCATTACAAGTGGGCAGGTGAAAAAGGCAAAGCGGATCGCGAGCGGAGCCACTACGGATCAATGTTTTTAGGCGTAACCAAAGTCTTTCACAAACCGATCGAGCGTTCCCAAGCCCGGCTCCAACCAGCGGGCATAGTTTTTCCAGCGACCGATGGGCCGACGGTGGATCGGTTGTGCGACATCAATGTAGGTAGGGCTATGGACGGTCTTCGTCACAAGCCGATCGCGATATTCAAGCACCCCTTCTTCCCAGGATAAATTTAGGAAAGCGAGCGCGCGCCGCGCCGAACCCGGCATATCCTGCACCACATCCTCGTAGCGGACTTCAAGCCAGGAAGTGGCGTCGAGCAGTTCGCGGATTCGCAACCAAATTCCCATGTCGAGGGCGTAACGGTGGGTGGTGGATTCCCAAGTCAGAAAAGAAACACTCGCCGGATTGAGGGGCAGGTATTGGAAATAACAACTGACGATGACATCGCGCGGGTCGCGCAAAGCGATGAGGAATTTCGATTCCGGAAAAAGCCGCACAATCGCCGGAATGAACATCGTGTGCGTCGGATTCTTGTCGATGTGGACGCGGTCGCCGATTGGTTCGTTCAGCGCCTCTTCCATTGCGTCGAGATAACGTCGGCGCAAGGATTGGAGTTTTGCAACCGGGATGCGATTGAACGCCTCGACGGTTGGCGGTGTGTTCTCATGTGACTCCTTCCATGAGGAATCGAGGATATCACGGCTGAAGACTTCACGTTCCTCGCTGCTCACCACGCCGGAATGGGCGTCCAGAACATTTTCCAACAGCGTGGTTCCAGAGCGGGGGAAACTCGTCAAATGCGCGACGCGGGTGGGCGGGCCGAGATCATTCTGTTGCGCCCGCCAACGGCGGAGATCTTCGGCGGTCACTGATTCGTTAAACCTCCGGAGATTTCCCAGCACCATTTCCGAATGGCGTTGGAAGACCTCGGCGTGGGCAATTTGGATATTCTTGCAGCGAGCCATAAGGTCCACCGCCTGTTCGTAGTCGCCCTCTTTGTCGGCGATGTCCGCCAATGCCGCCCAAGCCTGGGCCCTGGAGATGATATGGACCTGGGAATTTACGGCCAGTCGTCGATAGAGAGCTTTGGCCTGGCTTAATTCACCACGGCGGCGCAAGAGACGAGCTTGAAGCAGCGTGGCTTCGTAATAAGCCGCATTCAGTTTCAAAACTCGGGCCAGCGCGGCCTCTGCGTCTGCCACTCGATGGCGGCGCTCATAAAGAACAGCCAATTCAAAATGAGCGTCAGCATGACGACGTCCTGGTCCGGCCACGTATTTCTCGAAACACTCGATGGCGAGTTCCTCACGGTGAATCATTCGGAAAGTCTGACCAAGAATGAATGATAAATCGGAACGATCAGCGGCGATGACGCAGAGGCGATCCAGATATTCTCCCGCACGCTTGATTTCGTGGCGATGACCCAAAGCACGGGCGGTATCCACAAGAGCGGCGACGTTTTGGGGATGTCGGTCGGCGGTTTCGACGAAGAGATTTACGGCGTCGTCGAAACGATTGGCGATCCAAAGAGCGCGGGCTCGTTTAAGTTCGGGTAAATCTGGTTGGTCTTTATTGTTGGAAGGCATCAGCGGTTGGTTTACGGGGAATCCGGGCCAAAAACAAAAACGGCCTCCGCTCGGGCAGAGGCCACCATATTCAGCCAAACAGGCCACATCTATAATCGACGACGACGACTCGCCAAAGCAGCGAGGCCACCGCCGAGAGCAAACAGGGCGATGGTTCCCGGTTCCGGCACCGGGTTAATAGAGAAGTTGACATTATCCATATATCCGTCGATTGCTGTGCCGGGCGCCGTCTTGACCTCAAAAATCTGGACGGAAGCGAACCGCGCCCCCGAAGGAACAACACCAGCGAGGGAATCCGCAGCCCAGTTCCGTGCGTCCGTATAGCTGCCGTTATTACCGGAACCCAACGCGCTGACAAATGCGGGTCCGCCAATGTTAAGGGCTGAACCGAGCGGACTGCTGCCAGCATCGAGGAACTGAACGGAAAGGGTTCCGTTGTCATTCTGTAATCGATACGTGCTGAACTGGGCATAAATGTTGTAACTGATCAATCCGCTATCAATCTGTGCCCCGGTAATGCCGCCGGTAAGGAGATTGAGGGGCGAACCAGTGGCCGTAAAAGTGTTGGTAGAAACCGCGCCATTAACTCCCGCTCCGCCATTCATGTATTTGATGCCGCCTCCGGGCGAAAGCAAATTTGGCATGGTATAATTCTGAGAGTAATTGTAGGTGCCAGTTCCAAAAAGGTTGCTGGCCCCTTCAAAGTCTTCGGAAAGAAGAGTGAATGCTTCAGCCGTGCCCATAAATGAAAACGATCCCGCGAGGATTGCCAGCCCCGAACATATCGGTGTGATTACAGATTTTTTTCGCATAAATGTGTCATGTCTGTGGTTGTTGGTTATTATCGGCTGATCAAAATTTCTCAACAATCGTTTTTGTTTTATCCGTTGCCATTGTTGGAACCGGGAGAAACCCTGACAGATTCGTTTCGAAACGTAACCCCTCAATTTAGGCGAGCGATTCTTGGGTGAAGATTGG
>JBDSIW010000053.1:0-3296 GCA_039917795.1 Verrucomicrobiota bacterium
CGCGCCCGCCGATGTTCCATCGCCTGGTCCACAATCTGCGAAACCTGCGCCACTTGATCGATGCCCATGAACGCGTCCACTTCCGGTAGCAATTTCGGGAGATCGTCGCGAAACCTTTGCGGCAAACAGCCGGATACGATCAGCCCTTGGCCGCGGTTATTCGCCTCGCGCACTTCAGCCGATTCCAAAATGGCGTCGATGCTTTCCTCCTGGGCCGCGTCGATGAAGGAGCAGGTATTGACGATCACGCAATCCGCGCTCGCGGCGTCGTTCGTGATTTCCACGCCGCCTTTCATGAGCGAACCAAGCATGACTTCGGCATCGACCAGGTTCTTGGCGCAACCGAGGGAAATTAATCCGACGCGCACGGGGCGTCTTGATGGGCTGGATTTTGTCATTTCGAGTCGGATAGGCTAACCAAGTTCAGCAGCAAGGCAATCGTGGAGAAATGGAGCGAATTGACTGGGGCGCGTCTTGACGTTGCTACGGACGAAGCGCCGACCTGCGGTCGGCTTTGCGCTCCATAAACCTGCACGGGGAGCCAACCCACCAGCCGCTTGAAAAAATATGCCGCAAAGCCGGTTGCAAACCGGCGCTCCGTAGCAACGTCAAGATGCGCCCAATTGACTGAAGGAAAAAACGGAGGCCTTACGGTTTTTCGGTTGCCGCTGGACCGTTGGTAGAAGGTGCCGCCTTCTCTTGAGTTAAGGCTTTTTTGATCGAGTGGAACGGGCGCAGCGTCATCATCAGAAAATTAGGAATGTAAACCGGCTCGCTCTCCGGGTGACTGAGAGTGCCTGTGACTTTGTATTCAAAAAGTTTGCTGAGCGGAGTCAAAGCAAGGCTGACCAGGCGTCCAATGATCCACGTGTCGCGTAGAAGCTCGGCTTCCACGCGGGCGTCAATGTTCTGTTGAAAATCAACGCCGCCGCGATATTGCATCCGCATGGCGGGCGAGCGGATTTCCAAGTCGTCGGAGTAAATCATTCCGTTGCTGACCAGAAATTTCGCGGACGCCTCATGGGCGCGGCTGTTTCCCGCGCCGGGGAGAATCGCATTGAGCATCGGCGAAAAAATTCCGAAGACCGGAACATCCCAGAGCAATCCGTCCCTGACATTGACGGTTCCGGGCCCGCGCAAACTTTTTGCATCGTGGGTGTTTCCCGACTCAAGCGCCCAATGGCCGTGCAGCAAACCTTCGAGGTGATTGGTTTTTCCAGTCAGGCTTTGCACAGCGGACGCGAGATCGATGTCCGCCACGGCAAGATCAAAACGGAAATCCGCGCCATTGTGCGGCGTGAATTCAAAATAGCTCCAGCCCACGGCGCGTCCGCGATAAATATCCGCCTGCATGTTGGTCAGGAGCAACGTCATGCCTTGCCAATCCACGCGGCCGGAAATCCGGTCCGCAATAAACTGCGTCCACTTGAAGCGGTTCCCAGAGACATCAAAGTGCAGGTCCGCGTCTTCGATCTGGCCCAGCGTCAAAGCGCCGTTGAGGTGAACCTCCGGAGGTTCTGCGAATTCGTAGGGCGCTACACTCGCGGCGACCTTCTCGCCGATCAGGCGCGTCACCAGGTACGGGTCCACCGTGCTGAATACATTGGTGAAAAAAATGCGCTTCGTCGGAAAATCCAGCGCCACCGTTTCGGCCGTGACCAATTTGCCGCCGCTCTCGAGGCGCAAGGCGGAGACGCGCAATTGCTGATTGGTGAATGCGACGGCGGAGGTGAGTTTCTCGATCTTGTTGCTCCGGTAGGAAAAATCAGCCGCCGCGATTTCCCCTGCGACCGAGACTTTTTCCACGTCATCCCAGTGGCCTAAAAGTTCGGCGTGGATCGAAGGCGCGGTGGTGAATTGAAAATCGTCCAACACCCGCTGTTGCGGTTCGGTCAGCAAAGGCCGAACGGCGCTTGGGTCCATCTCGCTGTGGACGCGCCAGCGAAAATCGCGCGTTAGATCGCTCGTGACCAGGCTCAAATCTAAGTTTCCATCGGCGCGATCGATTTGCAGGTTGGGCAAAATCCAGACCCGGTTGGAATAGGTCAGATCGGTTTGGGCCGAGTTGAACGAGATCTCGCGATACGACCCGCGTCCGGCCGCGACATGGCCACGCAGGGCGAGCGTCGGCAAAACTTCCGCACGCCAATCGGGCGCGCGATTGGTCCAGGCGGGCAGGGTGGCCTGCAGATCGCCTCGGATTTGCGCGGGTTTTTCCAGGGAGAATTTTTCCAGCCAGCGCTGCGCATCCGGTGAAAGCAACTGCGAAATTGTTTTGGCATCGAGTTCCGAGGAAATTCGCGCAGTGGCTTCGCGCGTGACGACATTAAGTTGCCCGGTGGTTTTAATTCCCCCGGCGGAGAGTTGCGCGTCCAGATTTGAAATGACCAGGGTGGGGGAGGTCCAGGCGCCAGCGCTGAAAATTTTCTCCATCTTCCCGCTGGGAGTTTCGACTTTTGACAGGCGGCTCACCCAATTCAGCAAAAAGGGCTCCGCGTAACGCCACGCCGCCCAGCTTTCGTCCGCGTGATGGGAAGCGGTGTTGGTTGCGGCGATAAAGGTCATTTCCGCCAGCCCCGCCTTGCCCCATTTCGTTTCGGCGAAAACCACGTTGGCCTTTCCTCGAATGCGGCTGGGAATCAGGTTGCTCGAGGATTGCGAAGTCTGCCCGCTGAATTGGAAGGAGCCAGCCTGGCCGAGTTCGGTTCGAATTTTTTTGGCCGACAGCCGGACGTCCGTTTGAAAAATCTCGTTGCGCAGGGGGCTCGACGCGAGTTTGACGTAGCAGTTGACGTTTGACGCGCTGCCCCACGGAGTTTTTTCCAATGAATCGGCTTTAACCCGGACAAATGTATTTGGGGCTTTGTTCCAAAGGTCACGCAGCTCGGAAGTGAGTTGAAGATTTTTCGCATTTCCCCAAGGCGTTTGCGCCCGGCGCGTCGAGAATTTAACCGAGCCGCGCAGGCTGCGCGGCTCGGAAGCATCGCCGTTGAGCGTTAAAGCAAGCTGGGGATCTCCGGTCAGCCGGATCTGCCGGAGCGCTGATGCGATCTGGCTGAGATCCTCTTTCCCGGCATGATCTTTTTTCGGACGGAAAAACTTCAAGGCCCGCAACCCGGTGAAATTGGTGATTACGCCTCCGAGCTTGATATGGGCGCCGATGGAATCGCCCTCGAGTTGGGCGAGGACGAGGGTTTGCGGATTGGGGAATTCGATGCGGGCGGTGATATTGCTGAACGCAAACGACAGGTCGTTCGTTTTGGCAACCGGCCAGAGCAAGCTTCCTTGTTTGAGCG
>JBDSIW010000054.1:0-3492 GCA_039917795.1 Verrucomicrobiota bacterium
TGTTTTGAATTTGGGGAGCGCTCGCGTCTCGCGTGCCGTTTTCGGCGTCGCGCCGAAATCCTCGTTCATCTAAATTATTTGAGGAAGAACTTTGTGGAGTTGAAGAATCCGGCGCAACGCCGGATTCAACACGCGTGACGCGTGCGCTCCCGTTCTCATTCGTGATTGGTCCGAACCGCAGCGAGTTAACAGCGCAAACCGGGCGCGCACCCATCGTAAAAATATCGCGCACAATTCCGCCCACGCCCGTCGCCGCGCCTTGAAACGGCTCCACCGCGCTCGGATGATTGTGCGATTCAATTTTGAACGCGATGCAAAGCCCGTCGCCGATGTCGATGATGCCGGCATTTTCTTCGCCCGCACCGACGAGAATTTTCGCCGACTTGGTCGGGAAAGTTTTTAGCAGCGGCTTGGTGTTTTTGTAGGAACAATGCTCGCTCCACATCACGGAGAAAATTCCGAGCTCGGTGTAATTCGGTTCGCGTCCAAGAATTTCCTTCGCCTTCTCGAATTCCTCGGGCGTGAGGTTGTGTTTTTTGACGAGTTCTGGAGTGATTGCAGGGTCGCTCATCCTAGTTGGTGTTTTCTGATTTGGCTTTTTGCGTAACCGTCGAATCGGGAGACTCCAGGGCCGAACGCAGCAAGATTTTCGAAACCCATTCGGTAAACTTTATCTCTGTCTCGTTCTTCACGTGGGTTAAATCTTCGTAATCCGCTGGGGATTGGAAAGGAAGATCTTCGACGAGCACAATATTGGAGTGCTGGTCGCGAAGTTTTTGGAGAAAAGAAAGCATGTGCGGCCGAATTGCGGGATCAAAGTGCTGGCTTAAGATAGGGTTCAATTGGCCGGTCAGGATCAAGACCCTTTCATTTCCTTGTTCACAATCCGATACGAAGTTTGAGAAAGCTCTTATTTCAAACTCGCTGGATTTGTCGATGCGATAGCCCTCAGCAATTCTCTGCGCAGTGGAATTGAGATTTTCGCTGAACTTCTCGTCATATTGGCGTTGTTTTAATTGATTGATTCCTGAGCCCAAAAGCCGTTGTGAAAGCACTTCGCGCAGGCGAAATATTGGAAGGGCTGCTCCAAGGAGACCATAACCAAAACCCTTGTGTGGAACATGGGCTCGGACATCCTTAGCGAGGAGGTCGCCGACATCGCTAAATTGGAAAAAATTGGCTGCCACATCGTGATGATTCCCGCTGTAAAAAGTTGATTCCGAGAGATAAACAATGATCCATCGTGGATGCAGTTTGGTTATTTTTCGATGAATCAACCAGATATCGTAGGCGTTGCTTCCAGGAAAATGAAGTTCCTCCGTTCGTGGTTGGGACTGCAGCAATTTGTTAAGCAATTCTTCGTCTATTTGCGCCCGGGACTGACTGCTCCCAAGTATGGCTGCTTTTGCGGTGCTTTGGTTTTCCGCAAACAAAAGCCGTTTGAGATGAAAGCGGGTGAGGTTCTGGGTGTCATTCCCTTGCCACATCAGGCCCCAAAAAAATGTGGTCTGCATTGCGAAGCCCAACCAGAGGTTGAAAAGCAAAAATCCTGAGACGGAGTGGACAACCCAATGAAGCGTTCGTTTTTCAGGTTTTTTTGAAAAAACCTGCGTCACTCCCAAATGCCACCAAAACCACGCGACCAGGAGAGTAGTGAGGCAAAGACCTTCAAAGAATCGACGATGGATAAAGAGGGCGGGGTTGGTCGCCTTGCCTTGCGTGACCCGGAGGACAGCTCCGGAAAATCGCGCTGCTAAATCCTTGGAAGCTGGGAGTCCCCAAACCAGGTAAATCAACCAAAAGAAAAGCAGGCCGAACGTGCAGAGCCAAATATAACGGAAGCGCTTCATCTTCAGAATTGGAAATAAATAAATTGGGCACCTTCAAAAACCCCAAGACCCGCTATAGCGAGAAGCGTTGCCACAACGGATGCGGCCTGCCACCGAACCGGCCATAGATAAAACTTCATCATTAGATCGTTTTTCCACTGCAATGCGAAACCGACTCCGCAGAGTAATAAAACGCCCACAGCGAGCGCGTTTATCCTGTGCGGAGTTGTGGCCATCGAGCGCAAATAACCTTTCACGACGCTGATTTGATCAAAATTTGCCGGCGAGGCACCAGCTCGAAAAAACAGCCAGCCGATGCATGTAACGTGAAAAAACAAAACGATGCGAATGATCCGTCCGGTCTTAATTCCGGGGATTAGGTCTGGTGGGTCAGCCGGCTCGATTTTTTTTCGGAACATTTGGTTCCAAAGGCGATGCACGATCAGCAATGCGCCGTGGTAGAACCCCCAAAGAATATAAGCTGCCCCCGCTCCATGCCAGAGGCCTCCGAGAACCATAGTGACCAACAAATTGAAATAGATTCGCGGCGGACGGCAACGGTTTCCGCCCATAGGAATGTAAAGATAATCTCGAAGCCATGTGGAGAGGCTGATGTGCCAGTTACGCCAGAAGGCGGGAGGATTCGACACAAGATAGGGAGCTTTAAAGTTTTCAACCAGTTCGAAACCCATGAGCTTAGCCAACCCGCGAGCGATGTCTGAGTAGCCCGAGAAATCGGCGTAAATCTGGAAAGCAAAGGCGTACACAATCAGCCACGCGTTCGCGTCTGAGAAGGGCGGGAAAGGCTGTGAGAATCCCCAATCCGCAACTTGTGCAAGGCGGTCACCGATCACCACTTTCTTAAAATACCCTAATAAGATCAGCCAGAATCCATTGATCACTGCGGTTGATTTAATTGTTCTGGGCCGCGCACATTGTGGCAAAAGATAACTAGCCCGGACGATTGGTCCGGCCACGAGATGCGGAAAAAAAGCGACGAACAGCAGGTAATCAATGGGATTTCGCGTGGCTTTCATTTCACCGCGATAAACATCGATTGTGTAACTCATCGAGAGAAAAGTATAAAACGAGATGCCCAGTGGCAGAATGATGTGGAGTGTTGGAAAACTGGCCTGGTGCCCGAATTTTGCCAGAAGAAGTTGAAGACTCTCCGCGAAAAAATTGAAGTATTTGAAGGCGCAGAGAATGCCCATGTTCACCATGATGCTTCCGGCTAAAAGCCATTTTTTTTGCTTCGGCTCTGAAACGCTCTCGATCCAAATTCCGCAGTAAAAATCGAAAACGCTTGAGCCAATCAGCAACGCCAAAAATCTTGCGTCCCACCAGCCATAGAAGACATAACTCGCAGCCAGCAACATCCAGTTTTGTCCACGATGTTGGAGCCGATAATAGAGCGGCAAGACAATCGCCAAAAAAATCAGGAAGGTAACTGAATTAAAAAGCATTCTTCTCTTTTTGAATCATTGCCGGAGACTCCAGGCTCGCTTCCTTCTGCAGCTGATTAACGAGACTTTCAAAAATCAATCGACCATCCGCGCAGCCAAGAAGCGATTCGCTGGCGCGCTCGGGATGCGGCATGAGTCCAGCGACATTGCGCGCTTCGTTGCAAATCCCGGCAATATTTAACACAGAGCCATTTGGA
>JBDSIW010000055.1:0-8755 GCA_039917795.1 Verrucomicrobiota bacterium
TGCGACGTCTTGATCCGAAAAGGTTCTTGGGAAATGCTGCCGATCTTTCAAATAATCGAAGCCAAAGGCGGCGTGCCGGACGAAGAACTCTACCAGGTTTTCAACATGGGAATCGGCATGACCATCACGGTCGATGGCGCGAAGGCGGATTCAGTTTTGAAATTCATCCGTGCACAGAAGCAAAAGGCGTGGTTGATCGGCGAAGTCGTGAAAGGCAAAGGGCTCGCCCGAGTGAGTTGAGCGAGTTTTGCTGGGAAAAAAGGCGGCCCAAAAGCCGCCTCTTTCATACAAATTCGAATCAAATCGCAGCTTTTGGATCGCCCATTCCAGGCTCCATTCCTTTTGTCCCCAACATCTGAACCGGCTTGTATCCACCGATCGATTTGAAATAGAGGAAAAGCAACAGGTAAATCCCCGCCATCGCTGCTGGTATGAATGAATCAGCCTTCAACGTCTTGCGGTCGCCCACGATGCTGGCTTCAGCCACAGTTTTCTGTTCTGGAGTTTTTTCCACGGACGTCTGCGCAGCGGAGAGTTTCGTACCGTCAAGACCATATACTTCCTTCAAGAAAAGGAACTTGCTGGGCGTCGGCGCCTTGTATTCCTGATAAACCGCTGGAGCGGTCGCCTCGAGGTGTTCTGTCGTGAATCGATCCTTCGCATAGCCAAGCCCGGGTCCGCCGAGGAGTCCAGCTGACATCATTCCGATCCCGCCCATGATCGACATGGCGATCGCACCTGTGCGCGGGAACCGATCTCCAACCACAGCCAGCATCGTAGGCCAGAAAAAGGTTTTCCCAAGCGCGTAAACTGCCAAGGCGACCATGGCACCTATAAAAGATTCAATGCCGCTGACCATGTGGAGCCCGATGACGGCCAGGATGGAACAAATCAAGAGCAGGCCGATCGGTGAAATCTTGAGGTTTCTTTCGATAAAATTCGCACAGAAGCGCAAGGAAAACATGAGCAGTGAAGTGAAAACGAAAAGGATCTTACCTTGGGCTGGAGTCAGAATGTTGCCCGTGATGTTTTGGATCCAGCCATCCGTTCCAAGTTCGACCGCGCCGATCAGAGCGTGGGTTACGAAAAGGACAAACAGAAGCACTGCGCCAAAGGAAAAATTCGTCTTGATGGCGACGATTAGCAAGAGACCTAAACCAACTGCCCACGCGATATAGCCCCATTGAGGAGACGTAAAGAACGAATTGGAAGTGAAGAAAGTGAGAATCCCACCCAGTTGATCCTTGAAGAAAAGAGCCACCAGACTGCAGGCCACCAGCGCCCCAAGAATTCCTACGTCGCGGAGCATCTCGCCGACGCTCAGCCCTTTGACGGAGGCCTCCGATTTCGGGAATTTCTGGCCAAAAAACGCAATGCCGTAAAGGACCGTCGGAACAAGGAACAGACCGAGTTGGAGTTTCCAACTCACCTTCATACCATCACCAAGGACCCATCCAATCAGTCCGCCAATAACGAGGCCAGCGGGCCAACTCGCGTGGAGGATGTTTAGATAATGCGTGCGATTATTTGGAAAGAGCGTGGAAACGAGGGGATTGGCGACAGCTTCCAGAGTTCCATTCGCCAAAGCGAAAACAAAGGTACCAACATAAAGAAACATGTAAGCCGTGTCCTGCGCCTGTCCCTTTGCAGCGGCAAATGTGATGAAGGCCGACAGCACGTGAAACAAAAACGCGGCGACAACCAGTTTTCCGTAGCCAATTTTATCCACGACCACGCCACCGATAATAATCCCGAAACAAAAGCCGGTGAAACCTGCCCCGCCGATCGCGCCCAGTTGCGCTCCTGTGAAGCCAAAGTCTGCCGCCCAGTTGGCCAGAATTCCACCTCGAATGCCGAACCCGATTCCAGCGGCTAGAATCGCCAGAAATCCTGCCGAGAGCAGTCGTTTTGCGTTTGGTGCGATACCTTCTGTTTGTGCTGACATAATTTTGTTTGAGTTTGGGGTTTTCGGGAAAATTTAGAGCGTGAACCGGGGGAGTTTCACAATTGCGCCGCCCTTGAGCGCGGATTCGTGCGCGCAAAGTCCAACGCAGGTCCAGTTCGCGGATTGTTTGGCGTTGGGCATCGGGTCGCGGTCTTCAATCAGTGCGCGAAGAAATTCGTGAACGAGATGCGGATGCGAACCGCCGTGTCCAGCGCCTTGCGTAAAACTCAAATGCGTTTTCTTGCCAAGATCGTAAACGCCTTTGGTCGTGAACGGCTGAATTCCTTTCGGCAAGCGCTTGGCGTAATCCGGCACTTTGACTTTCTTTGGGATCTTGTGCTCCGGCAATTTTGCGGTGTGCAAAACGTGTTCCTCATTTTCGACCAACGTCCACTCGAAGGATTTCTTTGATCCATAAACATCGATGCTCTCGCGGTATTGCCGCGCCGTATCGAAGAGGGAACGGATGATGCGCGCGCTCACATCGGAATTCTGGAACTTGATATGCGCGCTTTCTACCGCGAAGGGTGAATCGTATTTCTTGACCAATTCTTTGCGCACGGTGCCGGACCCAAAACAGCTCACGTATTCCGCCACATCGTTATTCAGTGCGAGCATCGGGCCGACACAATGGGTCGCGTACCACATGGGCGGAAGACCCGGCCAATAGTTGGGCCAGCCATCCATGTCCTGTTGATGACTGGCCTGAAGGAACTGGAGTTTTCCAAGTTCGCCTTTATCGAAAAGCTCCTTGATGAAGAGGAATTCCCGGGCGTAAACCACGGTTTCCATCATCATGTATTTCAAGCCGGTTTTCTTGACGATCTCGACGATTTTTTTGCAATCGGCAATCGAAGTCGCCATCGGAACAGTGCAGGCCACATGCTTTCCCGCCTTAAGCGCGGCGATGGATTGCCAGCCGTGGTCGGGGATCGGCGAATTAATGTGAACCGCGTCGATATTCGGATCTTTAAGGAGTTCGTTGAAATCGGTGTAGCGTTTCTCGATCTCAAAGGCGTCGCCGATAGCGTCGAGTTTCTCGCGGGTTCGCTGGCAGATCGCGTAAAGCTTTGCGTCGGGATGCCGTTGATAAATGGGGATAAATTCTGCGCCAAAGCCGAGTCCGACGATGGCAATATTCAATTTCCGTTCACTCATGGGTCGCCCGCAAATGACAGCAGATGCTCGCGAAGTGTCAAGAGACGATTTGAAATTTGCGGAGTGGCGAGCGCAACTTTGGACGCGGTGACGATTCAAACGTATTGAATAGGCTTCTAGCCTGCCATTGCCCTTCGCCGAGAGACTCGGCGAGAATCCCGATCGGCCGGATGTTCAACCGCGTTCTCGGTGCCAGCGTCAAATTGCGCTCAGTAATGGCTGAAGTGATTTAACCCGCCCGCTTAGAACCATCGTTCTGAAAAAATGCAATGGGGTTGAATCAATTCAGTTCTAGTCGATCCTCATCACCCACACTATTTCTCGCCGTAATTGATGCTCATCATGCCACCAAGAAAATTGAGGACCGAGACATTCCTACATCCGAGTTCCTGCATTTTTGCTATGACGCCGCGCTGGGCGGGATAGTTTTTGAGCGATTCGAGGATGTAAGCGTGCGTTGCGGAATCGCCGCAGAACATTTTGCCAAACACCGGGACAATCCAGCGAAGGTAAGAAAAATAAAGGCTCCGCCAAGTCGCCTGGTCCGGCTTGCCAAAATCCAACACCAACAGACGGCCACCCGGTTTGGCCACGCGCCACATTTCTTCAAGGCCTCGCTCCCAATTGGCGAGATTGCGCAGGCCATAGCCCACCGTAACCACGTCAAAGCTCGCTCCGCTGAACGGGAGATTCTGCGCGTCGCCCTGCACGAAACGAGGGACAGGGGATGTCGAACCATCCGCAACTTTGGCGTTCAGACCTTCAACTTTGGCCGCCGCGATTTTCAACATGGCGTCGCTGAAATCAATTCCCGTCGTTTCCCCGCCCGCGTTCGCCAACCCGAAGGAAATGTCTCCGGTTCCGCAGCAAACGTCCAAGGCCTGTTCGCCCGCCTTGACCCTGGCCAACTGGAGCAGACGCCGCTTCCAGTAACGATGCAGCCCGAAACTTTGCAGGTCATTTATCAGGTCGTAGCGCGGCGCAATTTTGGCAAACAAGTCGATGACCTTTGCCCCTCGTTGGTCCCCCGGTTGATAAAAGGCGTTCGCCATTTCGGCCAGCCATTGAGGTCAGGGCACCATGACCCGATAAAAACGGTTCGAGTTGAATCCCGCGAACGCATCAGTGAAATCCACTTCGGTGGCCGTGGCGTTGGTGTAGAAAAGGTTTTGCCAATTGGTCAGGGAATCGGCGAACTGGAGTTGATAAATTTTTCCCGGCTGGCTGTTGAAACGGAATTGGAAGTTTCCCCCGCTGTAACCGACGACTTGAAGGCTAACCGTCGCGGCCTGCCCTGTGGTTTTCATGGCAAACGTCGTGCGAGTGGTGAACCCCACCACGCCCGTAGCGCCTGGAATGCTGGACGAATCGCGCGTCGTGATTTTCGCAAACATCAGTTCGGCTAGATAAGTCTCGCCCGAAAAAAACGTGCCGCCCGGAATCACGATGGATGTGTTGGTGCCGTTCAGCGCGTTGGGCTGTCCAAGATCGGCGCTGCGGAATACGGCGTTACCCGCATTACCTCGAACCGCGAATTCGATGAAGTCGGAAGTCGTCCCGCCGGCGAAAGCCACCCAATTGAACGTGAAAGCGTTGTTTGGATTGACTGCTTGCGCTGAAGTGTAGTTGGTGATTTGCGGCACATTCGGGAAAACGGCCGTCGGCATGGAGAGTGGCGCAGTGCTAAAAATGTCATTCTCCGAATCGACCGTGAGGGTGTAATTTCCCGCGGGGTAAACTCCATTCAATCCGCTCGCCGTCGAAAAAACGTCCTGGAAAGAATACTCATCCTCGCCATCGCGAGTGAGCAGCCGGCTCGCGCCCCCCGGCAACCGGATCGAGGCGTCCGTGATCAAATCGGGCCCGCTGGAATCAACGAAACACTGAAGCGAGAACGGCGCGTTGGTGTCCGGGATGGGCGCGGCATTGTTAGTTTGAACCAGGCGCTGTTCCTTGATGAGCCCGTAAAAGGAAATATCTCCGGCCGAAACCGTCAGGGCCGATGTGAAAAGAACGGCGAAAAAGGTGAATGGAAAAGGAGAGAAGAAATGCTTCATAGTGAAATAACAGACGCACCGGCGCGTGCATCATGCTCAAACCGGGTTGAATCTCAATGGAATTTCCCGTTGTCGATGAGATCGAAAATCTGGCTGGCCACCGTCTCAGCCGCCGTGTCGGCCGCGAGAGAAATCCAGCGCAAATGCATTTGTCTCCGAAACCAGGTCAATTGCCGCTTCGCAAACTGGCGCGTGCGGATTTTCACAAGCTCAATCGTTTCAGGCAATGTAGTTTCCCCGCGGAGATGCGCGATGACCTGCCGGTAGCCGATTGCCTGCGTCGCGGTTTGATTTTTTTCGAGTCCGCGGAGCAATAACTTTTCTGTCTCCGGCACCAGTCCGCGCCGAAACATTTCCTCCACGCGCTGGTCGATTCGCTGTTGCAAATCCGCTCTGGCACGGGTCAATCCGAACATGCGTGGGATGACAGTCTTTTCTTTTTGCCAATCGGCTCGCTGGGCGGAAAATGGCTTGCCCGTCAACCGGATCACTTCGACCGCGCGCAAAACGCGGCGCGGATTGCGCTGGTCGATCTTCGCAAACGTTTCCGCATCTCGTTCCGCGAGTTCGCAGAGCAAATCGGCGAACGGGAGGGCTTCCAGTTCGGCGCGCAATTTCCGATTCGCGGGCGGCGCTTCTCCCAGACCTTCGAGATAAGCTTTGCAGTAAAATCCGGTGCCGCCGCAAAAAATGGGGACGCGCCCGCGCGCTTGAATTTCCGCAACGGCTTTCTCCGCCAGCCGGCAGAATCTCGCGGCATCGAAGGACTCGTGCAAATCGGCAACATCGATCAAATGGTGGGGAATTTTTTCCTGCTCGGCCCGTGAGGGCTTGGCGGTACCGACGTCCAGACCGCGATAAACCTGCATGGAATCTACCGCGATAATTTCGCCGCCGATGCGCTCTGCCAGGAGAAGCGCCACCGCGCTTTTCCCGGACGCGGTGGGTCCGGCAAGGAAAACGGGCTGGGACGATTGCGCCGTCATTCTCGGCTCACGCGGTTTTGCGTCTGGGGAATTTCACGGCAAACAAAATTGCGCCCGCCAGAAAAATGCCGATGCTGACAAATTGCCCGGGACTGATGGCACCGTTGAAAAAATATTCGGACGGTTGGTAATCGGCGCGGAACATTTCGACGAACGAGCGCAAAACGGCGTAGGCCAGGAGATAAACCGCGAAAATCTGGCCGTCGAACTTTTTCCGGCGATAAAGCCAGACCAGAAAAAAATATAAGGCAAAGTTTAACAACGTCTCATAAATCTGCGCGGGATGCACCGGGAGTGCAGGCGATCCGGAAGGATGGGTTGCGTGGCCGACCGGAAAATAAATAGCCCAGGGAGCGTGGCATTCCTTTCCGAAGCAACAACCGGTCATCAGGCAGCCGATCCGCCCGAAAGCGTGGCCGAGCGAAATGCTCGGGGCCAGCACATCTGCAAACTTGAAGACGGGAATTTTTTTCCAGCGCGTGTAAATCAGCGTGGCAATGACCGCGCCGAAAAAGCCGCCGTAAAACACCAACCCGCCATGCTGCACCATGAAAACCTCGGTCCACGGTTTGTTTGCAAATTCTTCCCGCCAGTAAGTAATGACGTGGAGAATTCTCGCGCCGGCGATTACCCCCAGCATCAGCCATGGAGCGAAATCCATGACCGTTTCGGGGGGAATTGCGTTCCTTAACCCGCGCCGACTGGCCGTCCAGATTCCCAGCAGGAAACCGGTGGCAACAAAAATCCCGTACCAATGCACGGGATATTTTCCAATATAAATGGCAATCGGATGCACGCGATCCGCTTAATGGCAGCCGCAGCCGCTCCCGCACGAGCCGGATTCCATTTCTTCCTGCGTCGGAACGCGACCGGATTCCAGTGTTTTGCTGACGTATTTGGTCACGGAATCCTGCATTTTGTGCATCGACTGCTGCGCATCGACGAATCCCTTCGCGACCGGGTTGTTAAAAAATTCTTCGCGATGTTTTTCGAATTCCGCGATCTCCTGGTCGGATAATTTCGAACCTTGCTGCTGCTTGTGTTGGAGATATTCGCCGCGCTCGCTCAAGGTTTCGTATTGCTTCTGTGCGTCCGGGTCGGACTCGAACGCCTCCAGCCGCTGGCGGATGGATTGGACTTCCGGCTGTTCCAGCAAAGCCTGGCAAAGTTCTTCGATCTTACGGGTCAGGACATCGGATTCTTGAGTCATTGTTTGCATAATAATATTTCCCTTTATTGCGAATGATCGCGCTTTCGAGACCATACTTTAGCCGCTAACGCCATTGCTGCAACTGCTTTTCCCCGTTTCACTGTGCTTTGCTCGGCTCAATGTGCACCAGGACATCGTGAACCGTGGGAAGCTTCTGTCGAATTTCATCCTTCACTTCGTGCGCAATCTGGTGCGCCCGTTGCACGGTCATTTGCGGGTCAACCTCCACATGCATATCGACGAAAAAATGGAACCCCATTTTACGCACAATACATTTTTCCACCGCGTTGACTCCTTCGACTCCTCCCGCGATTTCCTGGATCTGCGCCGAAAAACTTTTACTCGGTGCCGCGTCCATCAATTCGTCCAGTGCGGGCCGCAACAAACGCCATCCGTTCCAGGCGATAATCACCGCGCCCACTACTGCGGCAATCGAGTCCGCCGCATCGAACGCCGGTCCGCCCACCAAGGCGATGCTAATGCCAATGGCTGCCGTGAGCGACGTGATCGCGTCGCTGCGATGATGCCATGCGTCCGTTCGCACCACCGAGCTTTCGATCTCAGTACCTTCGCGCATCACGAGCCTGAACAGGCCTTCCTTCACCAGAATCGTGACCAGCAGAATCGCGAGAGTGAATGCGGCGGGACCCTGGTGGGGAGTGAAAATTTCTCGAATCGCCTGCACCGCGATGCCCAGCGCCGCCACCATCAGGACGCTCGCGACCACGGCGGCGGCAATTGGCTCGGCTTTGCCGTGGCCATAGGGATGATCTTCATCCGCGGGAGTGGCCGCCACCACCACGCCCCGCCAGACAATGATTGAGCTGAAAACATCCGCCAGCGATTCAACCGCGTCGGCAATCAGCGCGTAGGAATTTCCCAGGATCCCGGCGGTTAACTTCACCGCTGCGAGCACGACGTTGGCCGCCAACCCCAGAAAGGTGACGCGCAAACTTCGTTTCAGCCTGGACCCGGGCACGCGGCAAGTGAAGCAGGTAGGCCATGGCTGGGAAAGAACGAACCAGATTACCGGCTCGGTTGAAGTCGAGATACTCACCTGCAAGACGCGTACGGCCCCGGTTGAAGTGTCAGTTCCGCCACGAAATCGCGGCGAGTTCTCTGCCGCCTCAATTCGCCCGTTTCACGGCGGGTTGCCGCAGGGAATTCGCAAATTCCGTCCACAATTCGTCGAGCGTTTTGCCGGTAATTTCCTTGAACAAGTCGGTTTTGAAAGTGCCCGCGCGCAAAGCAAGATTGATTTTTTTCACCGCATCCCGGTCGTGAGTTTTCTCGATCCATTCCAAAAAAATCGCGGTCGTCTTGTAGGCGTCCGTGTATTTTATTTTGTCGGGGTCCAGGCGCGGACGGCGCGCGTTGGGTTCAAAATGAACGATGCGGA
>JBDSIW010000056.1:0-7375 GCA_039917795.1 Verrucomicrobiota bacterium
TCGTTAGTCGCAAGCGGACTACTTTCGGCAGCACTTCTTTGGCTAACGAGGAATTGGATTTCTGAACGTCTGAAGAACGCCATAAAGCATGAATATGATGAGAAGCTTGAGACTCACAAAGCGCAACTGAAGTCGCAGTCGGATGTTTCAATTGAACGACTTAAATCTCAACTTCAAGTCACGGCAGCAGAAAGAAATATCCGATACTCAAAAATCTTCGAGCGCACTGCAGAAGCAGTGGCGGAAACATATAAGAGACTTCTGGCGTTTCATGATGCCGTAGCAAGTTATACGAGTCCGATGGAGTGGCAGGGCGAACCTTCTAAAGCAGAGAAAAGAAAAGTCGCAGGTGATAAATACAAAGAGTTTCTGGGCTATTACCGTCCGAATTGTCTTTTTCTGCCAAAGGAAACTGAGAAGCGAATTGATGAATTTTATCCCAAGCTTCATTCGATGGCTATCGAGTTCATGTGGGGTGTTGAACAAGATAGAGACCGAATCGACCGTAAAACAAATCCTGACAAAGATACTTGGATCAAGGCGATGGATTTCATGAACAAGGAAGTGCCGCCATTGCTAAATCTCCTAAAAGACGACCTGCGAAAAATTCTTGGAACATTGCAAGAAGAACACAAAGCGGAAGTCAAAGAAGCAGACAAATAGTGAGTGTTGAGCTGCGTTCCGAATCCCAAAGGGATTCCATCATTCAGCCCAGGGTTGGCGCGAAGCGACTACCCTGGGTCATCGTCCAAAAAAATCATCAACCGCAACGCGGTTGCATCACCGTCGCCGCGATTTGATTCAACTCCTTCAGAGTTGATTTCAATTTTAATCACCACCCAGCGTAGCCGTTCCTTCGTCGCGGCAACGCTGGGCTGAATGCCGTAATCCTTTTGGGATATTCCCCGGCCTCGTCAACGGCTGATGGACACAAACCGCCGCACTGTGATATTTTTCAAACATGAAGGCCGTCGAAAAAATCAAAGCCGCCGCTGCTGAACTGAACCCCGACGAACAAGTTGAACTTTTCCGCTGGTGGGTTGAGTCGGACACCTTCAAGACGCGACAACTTGCCGCGTTGAAACGTGATCTCGCCGTCGGCATCCAGGATTTGGAAAACGGTCGCTAACAAACTTACGACGAGTCGAATGTTATGCAGTGGGCGGAAGACATTGGCCAATCCGGCCTCCACGTTCAGGCGGCGCAGCAACGCCGCCCTATCTTATGAAATTAGTTCTAAAGTGAAATAACGACGCCGAAATCGTGTTCGGCCCGAACATACGGATCAATGGTCAACGCTTCATACAAATCCAATGCCCGAATTGACGTTCGCTTCCGCACCGTCGCCCGTCTGCTCATTCTTTCGCTCCTGGCCTTGGCGGCATCGGTTCGTGCTGCTGACACGGCTGAACCCGGAGCGGATAAGGAATTGAAGCTCATTGCACCGGCAGTTTCCACCGGGACGGGACTACTTCTGGAGTCGGCCTTGACCCTGCCCGAATTCACACGGGAGAAATTCGCCGAGGCCATGGCCACGGTCGGCGCCGAAAAGATCCATAAACAGTGGACTTCGCCGGTTGTTACTCTGGCTCCGCATCCCCGCGCCGATGCGAAGGGTCTGACGCATGACGAGGTCAAGGCGTACATGATGGAGGCGAAGCGACTGTTTACTGAAGGGAAAGCGGTGCCGGTTTCGGACGTGGGACTGATCAGCACGCAGGAGGACGTGATTCGTCGGCCCATGCTCAACCACGTATCGGCGTTTTCCAACTCGGCCGTCCGGGTTTACTTGCTGGTGCAAAAAACGTCAAAGGACGACGGGTGGGGCTACTACTCAATCGTGCAGGATCTGACCGCGAGCCCCATCACGGACTATTTTGCGGAACTCCAGAAGACTGGTCCGCATTTCGAGGGAACCAGCTGCTACAAGTGCCATTCTTCCGGCCCGCTCGCCATCCATCCGGCCCGCGAAGATCTTGTGCTCGATGCGCGTCTCCTGGCGGCGGTTGACGCGCACATCGCCGATCAACCGCGGTCGCAGTTCTATTTCCCGGAGAATTCGCCCAAGCCGCGCACGGGCGAGTTGTTGACCTTGAAATTTTGCGCGCGGTGTCATTCCGAAGACGGCGACCGCGGCCCGCTCTACCAACTCCAATCGCACACGATCCGAGTGATGGTGGACTTCGGCTACATGCCCCCAAAACGCCATCTAAAGCCGGGGGAGATCGCGGAACTCAAGGCGTGGTTGGAACATAAACCGTAGGTTTATCGAGCATCAACCCTTTTGCGTTTCCTTCGCCCACACATCCTTGAGCATGATGGTGCGGTTGAAAATTAATTTGCCGGGCGCGCTGTCCTTATCGAGTGCAAAATAGGCAAGACGCTCGAACTGGTAGCGAAGCTCAGATTTTGCGTCGATCAAGCCCGGCTCCAGTTTCGCAGTCACGACTTCAAGAGAGTGCGGATTGAGGTGCGCCTTGAAATCCCCGGCAGCATCGGGCTCGGCCACAGTGAAGAGCCGGTCGTAAAGACGCACCTCGGCCTCCACCGCATGCGCGGCGCTGACCCAATGAATGGTGCCTTTAACCTTGCGCGCTGAGGTCGCGCCGCCCGTCTTGCTTTCGAGATCGGCAGTGCAGCGGAGTTCGGTGATGTCACCAGAAGGGTCTTTCACCACTTCGTCGCACTTGATGATGTAGGCGTACTTCAAACGAACTTCGCCGCCGGGTTTTAGCCTGAAATATTTTGGCGGCGGCACTTCCTGGAAATCGTCGCGCTCGATGTAAATCTCGCGGCTGAACGGAATCTTGCGTTTACCCGCGCTCTCATCTTCCGGGTTGTTGACCGCATCAAGCTCTTCAACTTTGCCTTCCGGGAAATTCGTGATCACGACTTTGATCGGGCGCAATACAGCGAGGCGGCGCAATGCATTTTTATTCAGGTCGTCGCGAATCGCGTGTTCGAGAACAGCGACGTCGGTCAAGCCGTTGTATTTCGTGACGCCAATGTGGTAGGCGAAATTGCGCAACGCCCCCGCCGTCACTCCGCGGCGGCGCAACCCGGAAATGGTCGGCATGCGCGGGTCATCCCAACCGGTGACAAGTTTATCGGTCACGAGCTGCATGAGTTTCCTTTTGCTCATCACGGTGTAGCCGAGGTTGAGGCGAGCGAATTCGTATTGACGCGGCTGCGGTTTCGGCACGTTTAAATGTTCCAGGATCCAATCGTAAAGCGGGCGATGCACCTCAAATTCCAGAGTGCAAATGGAGTGCGTCACGCCTTCGATGCTGTCGCTCAGGCAGTGCGCGAAATCATACATTGGATAAATGCACCATTTGTCGCCGGTGTGATGATGCGCGGTGTGACGAATGCGGTAGAGCAAAGGGTCGCGCAACCAGACGTTCGGCGACGCCATATCGATCTTCGCGCGGAGCGTGCGCTCGCCGTCCGGAAATTCGCCCGCGCGCATGCGTTGAAATAAATCCAGGCTCTCTTCAATTGTGCGGTTGCGCCATGGACTTTCCTTGCCGGGCCGGTCGGGCGCCCCGCGATAGGCATCGGTGTCCGCGGGCGACAAATCGCAAACGTAAGCTTTGCCCCCTTTTATCAGCTCGATGGCGTAGTTGTAAATCTGCTCGAAGTAATCCGAGGCATAAAACGGTTCTGGGCGCACTTCCTGCGTCTTGCTGGCTAAGTCTCCAATATTGTCAGCCGTCGGAACGTTGCCAGCATGTTGAGGCATCACATCTAATTTTTTCAGTCCAAGAACGTTTTCTGCCCAATCACCGATCAGCCAGCGCACATCTTCCTGAATGGAATCGACATACTCGACATCCTCTTTCGTGGGATTCGTGTCGTCCATGCGGAGATTGCAGACGCCGCCAAATTCGCGGGCGATGCCGAAATTCAGGCAGATGGATTTCGCATGGCCGATGTGCAAATAGCCGTTCGGCTCGGGCGGGAAGCGCGTGACAATTTTCCCATAGGTTCCCGTCTTCAGATGCTCGGCCACGATGTCCCGAATAAAATCGGTCGCGCCGCTTTGGGCTGCGCTGGTCGCATGGGAGCCCTTTGCGGTGGCAAACGGATTTTTTTCTGACTCGGGATTCGATGTTGTCATCGGTTGAATTTAGTTGGCGCGAGGGGGATCGAACAAGCAAATGCGATGAGCTTCAAATCACAAAGCGGGGTTCAAAGACCGGGCCCAGTCCATGTTTGCGCAAAAGCTCGATGAATTTTGCCAGGCCCCGTTTTTCATCGGTGCCGAGATGATATTGGATGTGCCAGGTCAAATAGTCCTGACGAAATTCGCGATCGAACTCCGGACGGTTGGAAATAATATGGTCGAGGGTATCGAGACCGAAACTACGGGCTTCCCGCAACTGGCGGCGAAGCGGCTGGTTTTCCAATCCGCGTCGAAGTGCCCAGATCGCGTAAACAAACGGCAGCCCGGTCAACTCGAGCCAGGCTGTGCCCAAATCCCAAATGGTGTGTTTGAACGGGGCGCGGAGAAATTCGATGGCCCGATCGCCAATCAGCAACACATTATCGAGCGTCGGCGCAGATTTGTAATCGGGCAAGGGGACAAAATCCGGTTCCAGGCTTCGTTCAGCGAGGAGAACTTTCAACAGGTTCACGCTGGTGAGCGACGCAGGATCGCAAAACACTTCCGTGATTTCCGCCAATGGTTTTTTGTGCGCGAGAAACACGCTCTTTACTTCGCCGAGGGAGGCGATGGCTATCCCATCGAGCACGTCGTAGCGGTCGTTGAAGAGAACTTCAGTCACGCTCACCAATCCGGCGTCCAACTCGTCCCGCTGAAGTTTGCCAGCGAGTTGCGAGGGCGGCATGAACTGGATTTGTTCTTCGAGCCCGCGGGTCAGCGGCACGGCATTCAAATAGGAGACAGAGCCGACGCGAAAGGGCGCGAGTGAATTTTCCAAATGATCCTCGCGCTGCTCGAGGACGCGGCGGCTCTCGCGCTCGAATCGTTGCGCCAATTCCTCTGGCGTTTCGCTCGCAGCCATGCGGAGTTTGGGTAGATCACTCATTTGAAAACGATAACGCAATGCCCGCGGATTTTCCGAACGCAAAATAAAACTCGGCCCACGATTCCATAAGCCTATAAACTCCATGTGCAGGAACGACTGTGACTGGAGAATGGATTCGCGATGGAACACCCCTATTTATTTTTGATCGTGCTGATTGGAGCGACGCTGCTGTTTGCCCTCACTCCACTCGCCCTGGCTCGGCTTTGGGCGATCAGGTTTTCGCCGCGCAAACCCGGCAAGGATAAAAATGCGATTTACGAATGCGGCTTGGAATCCAAACCGGCGCAATGGGTGCAGTTCAAATCGCAGTACTACCTTTACGGAATTATTTTCCTGATCTTCGACGTGGAAACCATTTTTCTTTTGCCGTTCGCCGTGGCTTTCAAGGGACTTTCATCCGGAGGTTTCGTCGCGATCATGATTTTTCTTTTCCTGCTTGTGGAAGGTCTGGCGTGGGCCTGGGCGAAAGGTGTCTTGACCTGGAAATAAATAAATGGAAGGCGAACCCAAAATAATTCAAAGCGACGCTGAGCTGGCTGATTGGGATCGACCCAACTCTGCGCTCACCAAAGAAACGATTTCTGTTCCGAGAGTTGCCGGGTTCCATCCCACAAGGTCACTCGCCAAGCCGCCAGTTCGCCGAAATTTTTGTATTCTTGCCCGCGCAAATCCAGATAAGTCCAGGTGTTGAACCAACCGGCCTTGGCAACAGGAACCTCTAAGGTCTTGATCAGCGTTGCTTCGTTGCGCAAACCGCGCATCTCGACGCGCAATCGCAGATCCTTGCCCTTGCTCGATCCATGCCAAAGCACGGCGAAACGAATTCCGCCACGTTCCCCGGAATGCGCGCGCAGGAAAGCCTGGTAAGCGTCGCGTTCATAAAGGCTCGGAGAAAGCGAACTCCGCTCCTTGGTATCGATCAATTGCGGCAATACTTTTTTTAGGCGCGGGTCGGAGGCGCTGGCAGCGTTGGCGAAAATAAGTCCCAAAACCAGAAGAACGCAAAATTGAATCGGGCGACGGAACACGGGCGCATTATAGGAGTGCGGCGGGCCGGGGCAACGAATTTTCCGGCCACCTAAACGACCCGACCGCGACTCGAGGATTATCTGCGGGGAGCGGGGACAGGCAGGACGTCGCCGGCGCTTCTCTGGGGCGGCTGGTAAACACCCGGAGCTACGTCTACCAGCGGATCTTTTGCCTTGTGGCTGCTCCAGGCCCGCCAGAAGCCCGCGATCAGAAGGACGGCCAGGAGAACGCCGCCGACCGGTAGGGCGATGCGCCAATTTACGCGCGAAAGCTGAAACATCAAAAGGTCGAGAAAGCTCTTTTTTTGTTTGGTCAACGGCGGATGGTCGTGGTGCTTCTCGGTCTTCGATAATTCGCCTTGGAGCAATTCCATCATTTTCGGGACATCCAGTTTCAACATCCCGGCGTAGGTGCGCACAAACCCCCGGATGTAAACCGGCGCGGAAAAAACGTCGTAATTCCCGCCGTCGAGCGCGCGGATGTGGTCAGTGCGGATCTTGGTGACTTCCGCGACCTGATACACGGTCAGATTTTGTGCTTCGCGCGCCTCGCGTAACTGTTCGGCCACTGTGGACATGCGCTGGACTCATATCGGTTTTGCACAGAAGTGGCAATCTCGGAAATTTCGCCTCCTGTCTTTGTGTATTACGGCCAAAGGATCGGTTTGAGCCGAATTTAGAATTTGCAGAATATTGAGAGATACCCCTGTTGTTTTCCTCTTTTATCTTATGGAACAGGCTTCTTTCTTATGGCAGCATTGATTGGGCTTTTCGAGGACCAATGTTCAATAGCTAACCAGACTCAAATCTTATGAAAAAAAATACATGTCGGCTTTATCGGTCTCTTCCTTTTCTTTTTGTGACTCTCTTTGGTTTGGCTGTTTGTCCGGATCAAACTTTTGGTCAACCTGCAACTGCTCCGATAAAGAAATTTTGGAAAACAGACGGGGCGGTTTACTCAATTCTCGTCACAAACAACACAGTTTATCTTGGCGGACAATTCACTTATGTCGGCCCGGACTCCGGCAGTGTTGGAATTGTCGATGTTACCAACGCGGAATCTGACAAAACTTTTCCTGTGATCGAAGGAAGCGTCAATTCGGCGGCTCCGGACGGAAATGGCGGCTGGTATATTGGCGGGGTATTTACATTCGTGGGAGGAATTCAACGCAGCAATCTCGCTCATATAAAAGCCGACAAATCGGTGGATGGGAATTGGAACCCTGCCTCGAATGGGTCCAACACGGTTATCGTCGTTTCCGGTGGGGTAGTCTATGTAGGGGGTGCATTCACGCG
>JBDSIW010000057.1:0-5781 GCA_039917795.1 Verrucomicrobiota bacterium
AATCGTGAGAACTCGAACATCAGGACGCCGACGTTGGCGCGGATTGCTTCACACGGTTTGAGAAAGGCACGGTTGAACAAATCCGCGTTCAGAAAATTGTCGTTGGGCTTGCCCGCTCGGATGCCGAAGCGATCAAGGTTGGGGAATTTCCTCACGGTGATTTCATCCGTGACCTTGAAGCCGAACTGGAAATCGGACGGGACTTTCTCAACCAGACCCGCGAGATATTGTTCACTTGGAAAAGTGTAGTAGGCCGCATCAACGCAGACCGTCTTGAACACCTCTGCGTATCCGCCCAAGCAATCCCGCTCGAAGCGCGTCTTGGCGACCTTGCCGCGATACTCGTAACGCGCGGGCGAGTAAAGCTGCCCAAACCAGCCCTCGTATTTCCACGATGATGTTCCGATGAAAACGCCTTTGGCGGCGAGATCCGCCGCCGCCTGCTTCATTTTCTCTCGGTCAAAAGGCACAGCGAGAGATTACCGTTTCCTATGCCGCTTGACGAGGCTTCGATCTGCGGTCGGCGAACGGGGAAATTCGATTAGAGCCCAGTCAATGGTGTCTGCCTCAAGCCATTTCTCTAACCTCCTTCTTGAAGCGTTTTTAGAGCATATACTTCGAGCAAGGCTTGCCGGGTCGCGGCGGCAAATGCGCCTCCCCTTTCCATTATTCCCCGTTCAAGTTCAGTGGCACGGGCGACAGCTTCCGTCTCCAGACGAATCCTTTCTTCCTCGGAAAATGATTGCCAGAAGCGTTCAACTGTAGATTGCCGACCAAGCCTTTTTGCCTCCTCTTTTGCTACCCTTTCCTGTGCTTTTATTTCTTCCCGGCGTTTTCGCTCCTCGGCTTGGGTCTTTCTCCGGGCCTGTTCTCTGCTGCTCACAAATCCTTTGGGCGGCTCATACTCCGATTTGATTGAACTGACGAGAAAACCTGCCGGGTTGCGAGACATCTTGCTGTTTTTTTGAGCGAGCATCCGATCAAATACCTCAAGCTGCGTTTGAATCCGATCTGCGGAATAGGACGCAGTGATTTGTTGTGCTGTGCTCGGCGTGACCCCACGTTCAATGAGAGCTTGCAGGAGAAAACGCGTTCCATCTCTCTTTGATTCAGCTTTGGGGCTGGCCGAAGATCGCGCCTTCTCAATTATCATTCTCCATTCACCAGAACGAAGCTTTCGGAATCGTTCCTCGTCTGACATGGGCTGCAAAAACCCTTTCATCTCCAGTTCGCGAATTCCGGGCAAAAGTTTTCGCTTGATGTTGGCGGCGTCGTAATTGCGCGAAATTCCGACGTGCTCCCATGAGAATTCTTTCAGATTGAACTCGTAACGCTGCCGGTGAAAAAAACGTTTGTCGAGAAACCGGTAGAGTCTTTTGGCGACTGAACTTTTGAGACTCTTATAGAAATCAAAGTCGATGCTTTTCAGATTCCCGGCCCGGAAACTTTTGAAGATGGTCTCATTCCAGGTGAAGGTTGAAAGTGGAAGCTGAGGTTGGCGGCTCGGTTGTCTTCGGGACTTCTCCCGTTCGTAGAGAGTGACGTTATCGAGGATGTGAAACTTTTCGTCCACCCAACACTTCTCTTGTTTACTCCACCAAGCATTTTTGTAGTAGAGAGTAACTCCAACCCAGCGATTGAGAGATTTTTCCACGCGCTCGTAGCTTTTGCTTTCGTTTCGCCAGCCAAGAAGTTGGATCAGTTCGTAGCGGGTGAACGATACCTGCCGGTGCGTGAAGTCGCGGATTTTGGATAGTTGAACCAAGCCGAGAATTACCTCGTCATCCAAGGCAGTGGGCAAACCGTATTGGTCGGAGGCGGCGATGGTCAATTGACGCGTGACCATTTCCCCACGGCTGTTGTCCCATATCTCGTCCCGAAAGGTGAGAGTCTTTTGGTTCGGATCCAGCCGATCCGCGATGGCTGACAACGGGAACTCAGCCAGATTTAATTCGTCTTTCCCGTCGAATAGTTTCGGGATATGGGACACCAACTCTGGGTTCTCGTCGGCGTTGTCCTCAGCCTCCATTCCGTTTCCAAATAAAAGGCAACAACAGTCTCCCCTGTTGTTGTCGTTAGAAGTTTAATAACACGGTTAAGAGTTATATCGCCGAACCGGGAAATGAATCAATGGGTTGGGGCAAAATAAATGTCTCAGACCCCGGTGAAAGCTGTTTCAATTCCCCCTTTCACCGTGTTTCAAATCCCCGTAAAACATGTTTCATATCCCGGTAGTTTCCTGTCTCAATTCCCGGTAACAGCCTGTCTCGAATCCCGGTAAGACTTCCTGCTTTAGCCACTCCGCCTTTTCTGCCCCAAATCCCCTTAAAATGCTGTCTCGTTTCCCGGTCACAGCAAGACATCATGTTGGCACACATGTTTACATGATGAAATACCTTCCAGAAGCCCTGCCAGTCAGTCAACAAATTGACCTGCATCCTCGCACACTAACTTGCCAGACAGTATGCTAAAATGCCCTCTTGCGGGTCTTCCAGTGTGCATGTTAGCAAACTAGCAGGGGCGGCAGGAATTTCTTTGGCCCAAGTTTAAAGGATGGACGACAATGATTCTGGCGCTGACAAATTCCAAAGGTGGGGTGGGTAAATCCACCTTGGCCGTGCATCTGGCCGTCTGGCTGGCAGAGAAGGGAGAACGAGTGGCACTGGTTGACGCGGACGTTCAAAGCTCCTCTTCGGTCTGGTTACATGAAGCTTCACCAGACACACCCGTATTTCGTTTGCAGACGCCCGACGATGTGCTGGAGCAGATGCCCGGCATTGCTTCTCAATTCCCCCATATCGTGGTCGATGGGCCAGCGGGCCTTTCTGAACTGACGCGCACGATACTCTTTGTGGCGGACATCACCTTCCTCCCGTGCGGACCTTCGGTCCTCGACCTGCGCGCGGCAAATGATGCGATCCGGGTCGTGAGGCAAGCTCAAGCCATCCGAAAGGGACCGCCTCGGGCGGTGCTCGTGCCAAATAAATTGCAAGTCCAGTATCGGCTCAGCCAGGAATTTTTGGAGACGGCCAAGTCCCTTGAAATTCCGACCTCAAGCGGCCTGCGGCTTCGCCAGGCTTACGCGGACGCAGCGGGCCAGGGAACGGTCGTCTGGAGGATGGACCCGCGCAGTCAGGCCTCGTGCGAGATTCAAACACTATTTAAGGAGCTATTGAGCTATGACACAGGCACCGAGACGAACGATGAGCGCCGCACTGCAAACAGTTGAGCTATCGCCGGAAGCTGTGGCTCTGATTAAAGAGGGGACGCCAAAACCGAGGGCGGCTGGCGTCACCCTGGCAGCCACGCCTGTCAAGGCAGATGAAGTAGAACTGTCAACCGAACTGGAAAAAGCAAATAACGCTTATGCCGAACCGCCATCTCCATCACGGAAGAAAACGTCTATCGCAAAAGAATCAGCGGCTCCACTTCTGGTCAGCACCGTGCATACATCATTTCGGCTCGCCCCTGAGATACCATCTGCCCTTTTGCGGGCATCGCTCGACCGAAAGCTTCAAAGGATAAAACCCTGGACCCAGCAGGACATCGCAGCCGAAGCGCTCACGCTCTGGCTCACAAGACACGGTTATCTTTCCTGAAAGCAACGATGGAATGAGCATTCCAATTCCGGTTGCCAATTCACATTGGGAAATGGTATTATGACTGGTATGAAACAAATGATTCAACTGGACCAGGCAGGACGGGTCGTTCTGCCCAAGCGGATGCGGGATACGTTTCGGCTTAAGAGTGGTGACAAGCTCGCCATTGAAGTGCGGGGAGACGCCATCGAATTGCGACCCGCCAAACCTTCCGTCCGTTTGGAGCGGGTCAATGGAGTGCTGGTGTTGACGGGAGAAATTCCGCTTCCAGCAGGACGCGATCTGGTCAGTGAATCGCGCGACGAACGGATCGAGGAGATAACCCGGGGCGCGAAAGGCTCGCGATGAAAGTGTTTTGCGACACCAATATCATCGTGGCTGCGTGCTTGCAAAGTCACGAGCATCACGAGCGTGCGCGCCCTGTCCTTGAGCGAGTCAAAGCAGGGAAGGATGCGGGGTTTGTGGCAGCGCACAGCCTTGCCGAGGCTTATGCAGTTCTGACCCGCCTGCCGCAAGAGAACCGGGTGGCTCCGACTGTCGCCTGGCAACTCATTTCGGAAAACGTGGTCAAAGGGTTCTCGATCATTGCGCTCACTGCCAAGGAGTATGCGGAGACATTGGAAAAAGCCTCGGGGGACGGCGTGGAGGGCGGGAGGACTTACGACGCCATTCTTTTAGCTTCCGCCGTGAAGAGCGGCGCGGAGAGAATTTACACACTTAACGTGCGCCACTTTCAAGGTCTGGCGGAAGACCCCGTTCGCGCCCGGATCGTTTCTCCCTGACTTATCAAACGCCAATTGGAACTTTAAGTCTGTTGAAGTAACCACCGATCGTGTTAACCATCGAATCAGAGCAGAAATGCCAAACGCATTTTCTGACTTCATCAAGACGGTCATTGACACCCGTGTAGCCTGCCCACCAAGCAGGTGAAGGGGACGAAAAGTTTTACCATTCGTCACGTCATTGTTCCGTAGAGCTGGATGCATCGAGAGATGCCCGTCCAGTTCGAGGGAGGCTTTTGAAAGTAATCCTCTGATGATTCATCAGAGAGTAATCCTCAAATTCTATCCCATGTATTTACTGAAGGAGTCAGGGCGAGCGGGAAAGACTTTCCGAGTGAGATTCTCGGAAAGCCGTAATGTTCAAAGCGGGTGCGAAACGAAAGTTTCTAATCCCCCAGCGGGAACGGGACCAAAGCCACACATGGCCAATCGGGTGAAAAGCTCGTCAGGTTCAGTTAACGTTTGCTGGCGTCGGGAGTCTGGCCGTGGCGACACGGACCAGCCGGAGCATAATTACCTCCGGGGTTTTGCCGAAGAAGTTAGAAAAAGCAAACCATGAACAGCTCAACGATGAGAGGGGCATCAAGCCCTTGCCAGTCAGTGTGTAGGGAGACGCGCCGAAACGGGCAAAGTTCATCATGGAAGGGTAAGGGAGAAGCTTCTGTATTCTTTCCCCTGAAATCAGCGCAGATGAAATGCGCTGGAAACTATGCCGGGGCGGGAGCCTTGGACATACCGGATGAACGAGGACTTTTCAGTCCTACCAACGTGACCTTACACAAGAAGAACATTGCTAACCGCGCAACTGTTATGGCTGCCGGATTGGTAAACCGGTGCCGGCCAGAATTAGCCGGTGCTTGAAACGCCAAAGCAGGATGAGAGTGCCCCAAGTAGGACCGAGCCATTGCGGCTCGACGCATTTTCGGCAAGGCAGTCGAAAAGGCGTGTGCGCGCTTACGGGTGGTGCCGGGCGCACAGAGCACACACGAAAGGGGTGACGGATGAATCCGTCTTGATGCGAGTCGCGGACTGGTGGGGTTTTAACCTCCACCAGTCTTCGCGCTCAAATTGAAATGACAACGCGTTGCCTGGGGACATGCGCCGCGCTGTGATCGCAGTTGTAACTTTTTTTGCGCAATAAGGTTTTTATCGCGAGGTTTTTAACAACGCCGCTACCACCATAACTGGACAACCACAGTTTTGGAATACAGCGTTTTTTTTGCGGTGAGTGCCGAATGAGAAACCGGCGCTGCGCGCGAATACACGGTTTTGAATTTCGGCAAGGTTTTTGTGCGCAATATTTGACACGGTTTTGGCGAATATGGTTTTCTGGTTTTGGAAGATTTTTCCATAAAAATCTTCTTCCGAATCATTTTTGTAGGAACGCATGTATTCGTGCG
>JBDSIW010000058.1:0-2747 GCA_039917795.1 Verrucomicrobiota bacterium
AGTCGTTTCTGATATGTTTCGAGTTGTTGCTTCAGCGGCTCGACCAAAACCTTGATGGACTCCTGTCGTTTGTCTAAATCGCCTTTGGCCGTTTCCTGGAATTTTCCAAAGCTTTGTTCGGCCAGGCGCAGAAATTCCGGCGCGCTTTGTTTCAATGCATCGGCACTGAGCGCCTTGAAGGTGTCGCGCAAATCCGCCAGCGCTTTGTCCTGGGCCAATTTTGCGGCCTGGAGATTTTCTGCGTAGGTGAATTTCGCTTCTGCAAGCATCCGCTGGGTCGCGTCCCGGTTCGCTTCCGCGGTGGCCAGCGCCGCAGCGTTTGCAGAAAGTTGGTCGCGAGTTTGCGAGAGTTCTTTTTCGCGTTGCTGAAGCTGGGAGCGGAGTTCGTTTTCGAGGCGGTTGTCGAGGGGCGATGCGGCCCTCTTGTTTTGAAGAAAACCAACGAGCCAACCGAGCAATCCTCCGATGCCCAAACCGATCAAGAGATAAATTCCGTCTGGCATGGATAAATTGTAGGAGCCGACGTGAGGAGGCTCTAGCTTTTTCCGGAGGAAGCCTTTCTCCTCGGCCGCTACAAATCAAAAATGGGCGATGACTTCGATCTCGACGATTGCGCCTTTGGGTAGCGCGGCGACCTGGATGGTGGAGCGCGCAGGAAAATCGTTGGTGAAAAACTTCGCGTAAATTTCGTTCATCCCGGCGAAGTCCGCGAGGTTGGTCAGAAAGACGGTGCTTTTGACCACGTTGCTGAAAGTGAGTTTCTGGTCATCCAAAATGGCCTTCACGTTTTCCAGGACTCGTTCGGTTTGCGCTTTGATGTCGCCCGAAACGAGGTTGCCGGTCGCGGGATCAAGTGGAATTTGCCCTGCGCAAAATAGAAGGTCGCCGACGCGCACGGCATGGTTATACGGCCCGACCGCGGGAGCGGATTTGGCGGGTTTAATAATTTGTTTAGTAGCCATAAATTAACGGTTATCAGTTTTGAATTTTTAGTTGTGGGGTTCGAAATTCAAAATCTAAAACTCAAAACTGGAACTATTTTTTCTCCTCATACCACGCCATCTGGATGTTTTCTAAAATCTTTTCGTTCGAGCCATCTGGTTTATCGCCGAAGTCTTCGAGTGCGATGATTAACTGATGGAGCTTAGGGAAACTGAGTTTGAGAGGGTCCTGGTCGGGAAACTTATCCATCAGCGCCCAGGCAATTTCTTCGTGATCTTTCCAGGTCAGTTTCATGGCGAGGCGGATGTTACGAGTTTGCTTTGAGGGGTCAAGCCGGGTTGCGCGAAACAAAAGATGCTGGTTTACTGGGGGGGGCGCAATTAAGAATTAAGAGCGACGCTCGCATGTCCAACGACAACCCCACGACCAAACGGATCTCTGCGGAGCCGGAATCTTTCGTTGAATTAAGCGAAGGATTTCTGGTCGGGGGAGGACGTTATTCTCTTTTCCAAAGTCTCGGGCAAGGCGGAATGGGCACGGTCTGGCTGGCCAGGGACGAGCGGCTCGGCCAAATGGTCGCGCTGAAATTCGTCCAGCTCCAATCCAATCCGATGGTGCTGGATGACCTCCGCCGGGAGACGGCGCGCAGCCTGAAGCTGACGCACCCGAACATCATTCGCATCTTTGATTTTTACGAAGCGCCGGGCGAAGTTGCTTTCATTTCCATGGAGCACGTTGATGGTGCGAATCTTCATTCGATCCGTGCGCAACACGCCAACCAGGTTTTCACCTGGGCTTTCCTCAAACCGATCATTAAACAACTTTGCGAAGCGCTCGAGTACGCCCATGGCGAAAACGTGATTCACCGCGACTTGAAACCGAGCAACATGATGCTCGACGCCAAGGGGCGGCTGAAGCTGGCGGATTTCGGCATCGCGGCGGCAATGAGCGATCCGCTCCAGGCTTACTATCAACGGCACGCCGCCAGCGGGACGATCACGCACATGAGTCCGCAACAGATGGCCGGCAAACCCGCCACGGTGGCGGACGATATTTACGCGCTCGGGGCGACGCTTTACGATTTGCTGACCGGAACTACGCCTTTTTACACGGGCGATATTCCGGCGCAGGTCCAGAGCAGCCTCGTTGAACCCATCGCGGTGCGCCTTGGGAAATTAAAATTGCCCAACGAAATCCCGCCGCATGTCTCGGCGATGATCATGGCTTGCCTGTCGAAAGATCCCGAGCCTCGTCCGCAAAGCGCGAGCGCCGTGGCGGACTGGATCGGGTTGAAAGTACCAACAAACGTTCGAACCGGACCCATCGCCGTCTCCTTGGTTTCGGACAAAACCCTGCCCGAGCACAAGACGAACCGCGGCATTAATCTCCCGCCCTCTCCACCACCGCCACCCCAGCCCGTCGTTATCGAGAAGGTTCCCGAACCGATGCCGCAAATTCGTGAGACGCCGCCCATCCCGCTCAAAACGATTTTGGGATGGGTCGGTGCTTCCGTTTTGGCTCTCATATTATTCGCGGGCTTCGGCTGGATGATCGGGAAGAAAGTTTTTAGCACCAACGCCGGAATCCCGATTTCCTCGATGCCTGATGGATCGGCCAGCCTCGATCCAGCTTTCCAAACCCGGAAAGCGATTGATGATTTTATTCGCTGCGTTGCCGTGCAACCGGACGGAAAGATTCTGATCGGAGGCGGATTTGAAACGGTTGACACGCTGGAATCCAAACGCGTTGCCCGATTGAACGCGGATGGAACCCTGGACAAAAATTTTGTCGCCGGTGCCGCGGGA
>JBDSIW010000059.1:0-4092 GCA_039917795.1 Verrucomicrobiota bacterium
TTTTTCACGCCTCAACGGAAGCTGCGCTTAAAATTGAACCGATTCAGCCAACCCAAATGTCAACGCATCATTGCACTTTTCTTAGTTTTTCCGCCAACCAAGCCAGTCCACTTCCCACACCAATCCAACCATTCTCAATTTTCAGACGCTCACTAAGTGACTTCATAATTCTGTGGTGATGAAAGCCGATCTGCGAATTTTTGTGAAGGATTATCCTCGAAATTAGAATCTGAAAGTCGTTTTCAAGCACGTGCGAAACGGTAATGGGAGCGCACGTCGCTGGCAGCTGGACAGGGAGAAAACGGAAGCGTAGCGTCCATCATCCGAGTGTTTTGTCGAGATGGGGAACAGTTCTATTCAAAACGCAGGAAGAAAATAATAATTTCATGCTATGGCGATCCCAGTCATCTCAGTAAAACAAATGCGCGAATGGGAGCAGGCCACCTGGGCTTCGGGACAGACGGAGACGGAAGTCATCGCGCACGTTGGAAAGATCGTCGCCGAGCGCGCGCTGCACCTGACGCAACCCGGCGAGAAAATTCTCATTCTCGCTGGCAAAGGCCATAATGGCGACGACGCCCGCGCCGCGCTTCCCCACCTTTTAGCACGCGAAGCTCTCCTGCTTAACGTGATTGATCCGCAGATGGCTTTGGAAAAAATTCGCGCTGCATGTCGAAATGATCAAAAGCCGAAGCTGATTCTCGACGGTTTATTTGGAATCGGACTGAGTCGCACATTGCAAGCGGACTGGCAGAATCTAATCAAGTTGGTCAACGATTTGAAAATTCCCGTCCTCGCCATTGATGTCCCCTCCGGGCTGGACGCTGACACGGGCGAAGTTCGAGGCGCTGCCATCCGTGCCACGAACACCCTCACTCTGGGCGCGCCGAAGCGGGGATTGCTGAAAAATAACGCCGTCGCTTTCGTAGGCCGCCTGGAAGTCGCCGGTGAAATCGGCCTGACGAAATTTTCTTTGGCGAGCGAATTGAATTGGTCCGCGCGCGATGATTATTCGAAATTTCCGCCGGCGCGTGAGATCTCCAGCCACAAGGGCACTTTCGGGCATTTGGTGATCGTGGCAGGAAGTCCCGGCTATCACGGCGCGGCCGTCCTCGCGACAAACGGGGCGCTCCGCGCGCAACCGGGACTGGTCACGCTTTTCACGCCGGAGAACGTTTATGTGCCGGTTGCCTCCCAACTCCGCGCGGCAATGGTGAATCCCTGGCACAACGCGAGGGAGATTCCGAAAACCTGTAGCGCGATTCTTTTTGGCCCTGGCCTGGCCGCTAAAGAACTGTCGGCCAATCTCCGGAACGAGTTGGTGCGCCTCTGGCAGGAAAGCCCGCTGCCGGTGCTGGTGGACGCGAGCGCGCTCGATTGGATTCCACCCGGGGGGGACTTTTCCAACCGGTTGCGCGTCATCACCCCACATCCCGGCGAAGCAGCGCGGTTGCTGGGCGTAACCTCGGACGAGGTGCAGACCGATCGCGTAGTCGCGATGCGAAAACTTTCCTCCCGCTTTGGAAATTGTTTCGTCGTCTTGAAGGGCCATCAGACCCTTATCGGCCGCAGCGCAGGAGATATTTTAATCAACAGCACTGGAAATCCATTCCTTGCTCAAGGTGGAAGCGGCGATGTTCTGGCGGGTTTCCTTTCCGGTTTGCTGGCGCAAGGAAACCTGCGAAGCGACCTGCTGAAAACGATGGGTTACGCAGTCTGGCAACATGGCGCCACCGCCGACGAGTTGTGCGTCACCCAACCGAATTGGACTATCGACGATCTTCTGGTTGCCATCGGCAGTGCGGTTCGGAAACAAAATTCCTGATCGCGCACCCACGAAGTGACTTTCGCTTCCATCGCGCCCGCGCCGGAATCTTCTGGGGAATTTTTCTTCCTTTGACTGTATCCATTTGTTATCCAAAGCAACACCATGCGCGGTCGTTGCATCCTAATATTTTTTTGTGTGGTGCTGGGAATGTTCTCAGCCCTTCACGCAGGCGTTTACAAATTGAACGATGGTCAAACCCTGAGCGGCGACCCCATTTCGTTCAATGAAACCGGCCTGATTGTCCGTCAAAACGACGGGGCCGTCTCCTCCCGAACGCCTTGGTCGCAATTTTCCCAGGATTCGCTCAAACAAATTTTGGCCGACGCGAAAAATCCGAAAGACAAGGCGTTCGTCGAACCGTTGATCGAAGAAACGATCGAAAAGGAAACGAAGAGAAAAGAAATCGCAATCAAACCCGTAGAAGCCCCCGCCCGCCCGACCGGCTCGCTCGGGATCTTCGCGGGATTTTCGAGCCCGCTCTTCCTCGTCATCTTCGCCGTCATTTATTTCGCGAATATTTATGCCGCCTTCGAAATTGCCTTCTTCAAGAATTTGACGCCGGCGGTGGTTTGCGGGGTCGCGGCCGTTCTGCCGATTATCGGCCCCATCATTTATCTCTGCCTTCCCGGCCATCCGGATCCAATGCAGGGCGAATTATACGCGCCGACCAAACCGCCGGAAGCTCTGGTCGAAGAAGCGACCGTTCCACTCCCGACGGGCGAAGTGAGCGCCGCCCCGCTGGCTGGCGCTCCGGGCGACAGCAATCCGCTCGTGCCGCAACCCGGTTCCCAGGGAGCTTCCCGATTGAAAATCGCGCACGAGGAGCCGGCGGCTGCGCCCATCCCTGCCCCGGTGGTTTTCAGCAAAGGAGAATTCAGCTTCAACCGCCGTTTTTTTGAAACCAAGCTGGCGGGATTTTTTCGCGTGGTTCCGAGCGAGGCGGAAAAGGACATGGTCATTGGGATAAAATCGTTACGCGGGGATTTTGTCGGAAAGCGGATTTCGCGCGTTACCCAGACCGAACTTTTCCTCCAAGTGTTCAAGGATAACGCCACGCACGACGAAATGATTCCGTTCACTGAAGTTCAGGAAGTCAGCATCCAACACAAGAACGCGTAGAAATTTGTATCCCGACCAAGCCCGTTAAATCGAACCATATTAATTATGAAGCTGCAAACGCTCTTACTGTTTGGCGCGCCCGGTTCCGGAAAAGGAACGCAGGGAAAAATCCTTGGGACTATTCCGCACTTTTTCCATTTTGCGTGCGGCGATGCCTTTCGCAATTTGACCATCGACAGCGAAGTCGGGCAGATCTTCATCGAATACTCCAGCAAAGGGCAGTTGGTTCCAGACGAACCCACCATTCGCCTTTGGCGCGAAAGTATCCGCGCGCAACAACAGCTTGGCCGCTTCGATCCCATGCAGGACACGCTCATCCTCGACGGAATCCCGCGCAACCCAACCCAGGCAAAGATTCTGGAAGACACTCTCGACGTCCGCGCAGTCTTCAACTTGAGTTGCTCGGACATCGATAAATTGATCAAGCGATTGCAACGTCGCGCCCTTCGCGAAAATCGCCTTGATGACGCGAATCTCGAGATCATTCGCGACCGGCTCGCGACCTACGAGCGTGATACCCATTCCGTGCTCGATTTCTACGGAAAGGATCTGGTGCACACCATTGATTCCACCCAGACGCCGATCAATGTGTTGCGTGACATTTTGCGGATCATCGCCAAATTGTAATTCATGGCAGACCAATTCGGCTCCTTTACCGCCAGCGAACTTTTTTGCCCGAAGTGCCGTCGATCTCAGCCGGTGCGGGAAAAACTCCTGCTGGTTTTGCCCTCCGGCGAACTCCATGAGTACGTCTGCCACCACTGCGCAACATCTTTGGGCGAAAGAAAAGTTTCCGCGGGAAAAGTCGTTACCCAAGCAGCGCCACCCCATCGCGTGCGACGATTGTTGCGTTAGAGCCGAACTCAACTGCTCTCAATCGTTATGTCTTTCCTCCGAATCATTTTCATGGGCACGGCCGAATTGGCCTGCGCGAGTTTGGAGGCTCTCGCGAAAGCTCCGGAATTCCTCGTTGCGGCAGTCGTGACACAACCAGACAAACCAAAAGGGCGCGAATTGAATTTTCAGCCTTCACCCGTCAAAAAACTGGCGCTCCAATTTAATCTTCCGGTCCTACAGCCCGTAAAAGCGCGGGCGCCGGAGTTCATCGCCCAACTGGCCGAACGGACGCCCGACATCATCGTGGT
>JBDSIW010000060.1:0-3164 GCA_039917795.1 Verrucomicrobiota bacterium
TCGAAAGATCAATCGCGCCAGCGGCGCGGCCGTCAGCCGGATTCTGGTTTTACCCTGGCTGGTTTTTTTCCTTTCACTGACCATCCTCGGGGCGCTTTCATTCCTCGCCAGGATTGGTTGGAATGCGCATTACATTTTGCTCTACTGGTTTGCGCTTTCGGTGGGGAACAACGTGATCTTCATTTCGTGGGCGAAGAAAAACCTGCTCCGGCGATTTCGCGATGTGGCCACTCAACGGTTTGATGCAAAAACCCCGCGCTTTCCGTGGCTCAAATCCCGGGCAATCTCGGCAACTGCCGATCTTCCTCCCGTGATCCATCTTCGTTGAATTAAGGCGACGCGCGCGACGAAAGGCCGTCAAAACTTTCTTTAATTTCCAAAACCTGCTGCTAGAGTTTCGGCTATGCATAGAACGGTTGCCGCCTTTTGTTTAACTTTCGTTTCACTTCTCCCGTCGGTTTTTGCCCAGACCAATGGCAATCCGCCGGCCTTGATCCGTCGTATTCCCGGCCCTCCGCCGAACATCATTCCTAGCGCGCCGGTGCCCCCCGCCCTGTCCGCACTCTCCTGGGATGCCACGAGCAAGAATTACCTTGCCAAACCCGGTGAAGCGAATGCGCCTTTTGTTTTCAACCTGACGAACACCTCATCCGCAGAAGTGATCATCAACAGCGTGACAACTTCCTGTGGTTGCACGGTGGCCGAACTTCCTCCGCTTCCGTGGCATCTGGTTCCGGGCACCAATGGCCAGATCAAGGTGAACATGAATCTCGCTGGCAAAATGGGCCACGTCACCAAACAGGTGAACGTCGCTTCGTCGGCGGGAAATCTGGCTTTGCAGGTGAGCGTCGAGGTCGCTCCCGCAACCCCGGCGCCGACGGAAAATGCGCGAGGCGATCGCAACGCCAACATGGAGATGGCCAAAAGCGATCGCCAGGCCGTGTTCCGCGGGGACTGCGCCAAATGCCACGTGGAAAAAGTGGTGGGTAAAATGGGCCAGGAACTTTTCGCCGCCGATTGCGCCATTTGCCATGACACGCCGCAGCGGGCCTCGATGGTTCCTGATTTGCGCGCGCCAAAAGGTCCGAGGGACCACAATTTCTGGTCCAGTTGGATTTCTCACGGGCGCGTCGGCTCGATGATGCCGGGCTTTGCGGTCAGCGAAGGCGGCCCGCTTTCCAAGGAGCAAATTGAATCGCTCGTGACCTATTTATCCCAAAATTTCCCGCAATCTCCCGCCGTCATCCCGCTTCCTCCGGCACTTCCGAAAGCCAGTGGCAGTCAGTAATGGGTTGGTTCATCCGGGTCGCAATCCTGCGCGCTGACTCAAGGCTCACCGCGTCGTGGACTCCTGAACTCACGCGAGGGCGTTACCACAAACCAGCGTGGATAGGCGAGGTTGAAGTCATATAAGCCACTTCATTGTTCAGAATCCACAACGGGCAATCCTTTCAGCAACATCTCCGCTTGTTTGTCACCGTCGTAAGCCATCTCGCCAAGCGTGCGACGCAACCAGAAGATAAGTTTTCGGCTCTTCGCCTTGGAAGCCACAATCTCCTTGAGTCGGTCCAGGCGATCCGTTCTTCGAGAATCCTTGTAGCCTTGCACAAGCCAAATCAACTTATCGGAATCACCTTTCTGAATAACCTTTCGAGCCAGTGTATCAGCTTCCGGCAATGGTGAAAGGGCATACACGTAATAACCAACCCAGTTTCGATCGCCCGACTTCTTTACGAAATCCTTCGCCCAATTGATCACGTTTGTGTCACCCATTGCCGCCAACGCAAAGGTCAAGTGCGTCTCTTCCGCATAATCTTTGGAAGCGAGGGTTGTGAAGTGCTTGATTGCTTCTTGCGACGGATGGGTCACAAACCATTCGCTGAGAATTCCGGCTTCGTTGTTGTTCACGGATTCGAGCACACGTTGCATGAACGCTTGCTGTTGGGTGTCGGCAGTTCCTGATAAGGCAAAGAGCAATATTCGCCGCTGATGCTCGTTGCTGTTGTCAGAAAGCGCTGCGGCTATCGGTTTATGAAAGCCTATCAGCTTGGCCCAGCTGATGTAGCTGCAAACCGGATACAAATACTGCTTCCACTCGTTTCCACTCATTAGCTGTCGAAAAAACTCTCTGGCTTCGGTTTTTTCACCGCGAGCGCACGCCCAAAGAACCAGCTCGCGCGTTTCAGAATCGGCGGTTTGTTCGTAGAGGCTTTGGAGGTCGCTGAAGCTCTTTGCTGGCGTTGGTTTTTTGAAATGAGCTTCAATGTCTTTCACAAGAGCAACTGGACAAACGGGGTCATTCGCCAAAGCTCGTGCGCGGAGTTCGCGAAGCGCCGCCTTCTCTTGCTCATAGTTTCCCAAGACTGCAACTCGGGCGTATTGGCGGACGGCCTTGACCCATTGCGCATTCGACCCCGCGACTTCGACATTGATCCGCGTGAATGGCGGGCCACTGACAATCCACTCGCCTTTCCGGTTTTCAAGAAACAGGACGTAAGTGGCTTTCAGCTTATAATCGGTCGCGTTGCAAGGACCATAATCGCCTTTGTTGAAACTAAAATCCTCCGGGTCGCCCCATGAACTTATTTTGTCGTCGCCGGTGATCGCTAGCGTGGCATCGTTAAAATTACCTTTCAACTTCTCGATTATCTTGAATTGGAACACACCGTGATGAATTCCTTCGTACGTCTTCTGTTTCTTGAACGAAACGGCCTGTGCAACGACAATGGCACCGGCTCCCTTCACCAATTCGTAGTTCGTGGGTCGGACATAACCCATCACGGGCGAACAACCGGAAGCGCCTTCCCAAGGCAACACAGAGAGCATTCCGACAAACAAAAAAACCGCCAGAACCAACGGTCGTGAACATGATTTTTTCATGAAAGTTTTGTCGCCGTCTAACGACGGCTTCGAATCCAATTGATCGCCTTTTCCGCCAGCTTATCGAACGCGGTCACGCAGAGTTCGAGGTGTTCTTCCTTCGTGTCCTCGATCTTGTTGTGGCTGATGCCGTGGAGGCTTTGGACGAACATCATCACAGTCGGCACGCCAGCGCGTGCGACTTCGGCGGCGTCGTGCAACGGGCCGCTCGGTAGGAGATGCGATTGGCCGCAGGTTTCACGGATGGATTCATCACACAGCGCGATGAGTTCGTCGTGGAACGG
>JBDSIW010000061.1:0-6040 GCA_039917795.1 Verrucomicrobiota bacterium
GCGAGGCCCTTTCGATGACCGACGGGAACCTGACGACCCATATCCGGACCCTCCAGGAAGCGGGCTACATTTCGGTTACGAAAGCGTTTCAAAACAATCGCCCGTTGACGACTTGTTCGCTCACTGCTCCAGGCAGGAAAGCTTTCTCCGACTATATCAATCTGCTCGAACAGATCGTTCAGCAGAACCGGGAGAATAAATAAATTTCAATTTGTTTGAACGAACCGTGCATGCTATGGTCACAAACTTTGTATGACAAAGTGCTTTGCGATTAACGTTAGCTTTTTGATTTCAATGAAAATTATTCGAGCGGACCATTTGGGAATGTGTTTCGGCGTGCGCGACGCCATCGACTTGGCAAAACAGGAAGCGGAAATCAATTCGCTGACTGTTTTCGGCGAATTGGTTCACAACGAAACCGTGCTGGAGGATTTGCGAGCCAGAGGCGTCGCCATCGAAACGCAGCTTCGCAAAGTGACGACAAAGACCGTGATGATTTCCGCCCACGGCGCCTCGGGCGCTTCCATCGAGCGTGTTCGGCAGCGCGGGCACAACGTCATCGAAGCCACCTGTCCGCTCGTGCATCATGCGCATCGCTCCCTCAAGAAGTTGGTGGGCGAGGGATATCACCCATTGGTGATTGGAAAGCGCGAACACGTCGAAGTCCGCGGTTTGACCGAAGATTTTGCCCAGTGCGATGTTGTGCTTGAACCGCAGCAGATCGCTGATTTGGCCGAACAACCTCGCTTCGGCGTGGTTTCACAAACCACTCAACCCATTGAGAAAGTGAACCACCTGGTGGAGTTGCTTCGCCAAACATTTCCAAACTCAGAAGTGCGGTTTATCGACACGGTTTGCCAGCCAACGAAACAACGCCAGACTGCTGCCATTGAACTGGCGCAGCGATGCGACGTCGTCGTGGTCATCGGCGGCGCTCACAGCAATAACACGCGTGAATTGGTGGCAACGTGCGGGCGATTTTGCGGGCAAGTCCATCACGTGCAATCCGCCGATGAGTTGCTCACCGAATGGTTTAATGGAGTCGAAACCGTCGGTCTTACCGCGGGCACTTCGACCCCGGATTCTACCATCGCTGAAGTGGAAGCCCGTCTGGCCGAGATCGCGAAACCCGTTTTATCCCATGAATAAAAAATGGCTTTGGTTAGCAGTGGTTTCCTTTGCCGCAGCGATGGCCTGGGTGGAATCGTCGGTTGTTTTTTACCTCCGCACCATGGTTGATCGCATTGAGCCGTACCAGGCTTTTCCGCTGCCGGTTTTTGGAGGGCTAGGTTTGGCAGAACTGGTTCGCGAATTGGCGACGATGATCATGCTCGCCATCGTTGGAATCCTTGCTGGGAAGAACTTCAAATCTCGTTTCGGCTGCTTCCTCCTCGCGTTCGGCGCCTGGGACATTTTCTACTACGTTTTTTTGAAAATCCTGACCGGTTGGCCGCATAACATTGGGGACTGGGATATTTTGTTTCTGATTCCGCTGCCCTGGTGGGGGCCGGTCTGGGCGCCGATGGCAATTGCGCTCCTCATGATTTTTTGGGGAACGCTCGCCACTCAAAATGATGTGCTCGAATTGCCGGGTTGGAGAATTTGTGCGATCAACGTTCTTGGCGGCGTGATTGCGCTTTATGCATTCATGGAGGACGCAATCCAGGTTTCGTTCGCGGGCGGAAATCTTCGGCACATGCTGCCGGCCTCGTTTAATTGGCCCCTCTTCATGGTCGGTTTGGGGCTGATGTCTTTGCCGGTTCTCATCGCTGCAAGCCAGTCGTGGAAAAAATCGGTCATCTTCGAACCTGCACCGTTGGAGGAGCGTTCGTGACAACGACTTGGTTCAATGTCCGGCAACTCCCCGCACTTTTGCGGGGCGATACCATCACCGTACGTCCGTGGTCGAACCGCGCGAGTTTCGCACAGACGATGGTATTCCTCGCGGTTATCGTCGTGGGCACCGGCGCTTTCGGTGCAGCGGTTGGTTTCTGGCGCGCCCCGCTGCAATCGGTTTATACTGCCATCAAGCTGCCTCTCGTCATCGTCTTCACCACCTTGGGTAATGCGCTTCTTAACGGGATGCTCGCTCCGTTGCTCGGGTTGAATATCGGCTTTCGCCAATCCCTGCTGCTGATTCTGATGAGCTTCGTCATCGCCTCGGCCATCCTCGGATCGTTCAGCCCCATCGTTCTGTTTTTGATCTGGAACCTGCCGCCTGTTTCCTCCGGAGCAAACACAGTCACTGGTTTCTACGGTTTCATGCAGTTGGTCTTGGCTGGAATCATCGCCTTCGCGGGTGTCATGGCGAACTGGCGTTTGTTTCCATTGTTGCATGAACAGGCCGGGAGCCGAACGGTCGCGAAACGGGTGCTTCTATCGTGGCTGGTGGGGAATCTATTTCTCGGCAGCCAGGTTTGCTGGATGCTTCGCCCCTTCGTCGGCAAACCCGATATGCCCTTGGAGTTTCTCGGTCCCGGCCTTCAACAGGGCAACTTTTTCGAAACCATTTTCGACAATTTGCGCGACCTGCTGGTCAAAAGCCCATGAACACCGGCGCGCCCCAACCCAGCCTTCGCCAAATCCCGGTGTTGCTCCGAGGTGAGAGCGATACGATTGAATCCTGGCTCAGCCAACGGGGTCTTCCGCAAATATTTTTATTCGTCGCCGTGATAATCGTTGGGTCGGCTTCTTATGGCGCAGGCATGGGACTTTGGCGTGATCCAGTGCAAGCGGGTTACACGGCCATGAAATTTCCGCTCCTCATTCTGCTCACCACTTTTGGCAATGCTCTCCTCAACGGAATGCTGGCTCCTCTCCTGGGGCTTAACATCAATCTGCGCCAGGCGTTCATGGCCATCCTGATGAGTTTCACAATCGCGGCAGCCATTTTGGGCGCGTTCAGTCCTTTGGCGATTTTCCTCGTGTGGAATACTCCGCCGGTTGCGGACCAAGCCACCTCCTTTTCCAGTCACAGCCTGATTTTACTCACTCATGTTGCCGCCATTGCTTTTGCTGGGATTGCCGCAAACCTGCGCCTTCTCCGACTCTTGCACCAGCTCAGCGGCAGTCGCGAGGTTGGTTGGAAAATTCTGCTCGCCTGGCTGGCCGGGAATTTATTTCTCGGCAGCCAGCTTTCATGGATTTTTAGGCCGTTCATCGGCTCACCCGGATTGCCCCTCGAGTTTCTCCGCCAAGATGCGTTCCGCGGGAATTTTTACGAAACTGTTTTCCGCGCCCTCAAACAACTCCTCCTCACTTAACCAAAACAAACGAAACTTATGAATCCTCCAGACGAAAATACTCCTCCGGTTATTCCTCCGCGGCGTCCTCCCACGAAACCAGCCACCGCACGATTGGGTGACGATCCCGCTGAGCGCATTCCTATCACGGGAATTCTTTCCGCCTTTGAAGCGCTTTTGCGACAACCAAGGCGTGTCCTGTTTCATCTTGGTCAGGAGAAACCCTTTCTGCTGATCACAGCGCTGGCGGTCATTGCAATTTTTTGCAGCCTTATCTACGGTGTGGTCGTCGGCACCTTTTCCGGAGGCATTCAGCTCTGGGCCGCGCCAGTCAAAATATCCGTTGGCCTCCTCATTTCCGCGCTGATTTGCCTGCCGAGCCTTTACATTTTCTCCTGTTTAAGCGGATCCCAGGCAAAACTGGTCGAGGTCGCGGGACTCGTCGCTGGCCTTCTCGCCTTGATGACTGTCCTGCTCATCGGCTTTGCGCCCGTCGCCTGGGTTTTTTCGCAATCGACCGAATCCGTGGTGGCGATGGGGGCGCTGCATTTGGTCTTCTGGTCCATCGCCACCTACTTTGGCCTTCGCTTTTTGAACCACGGCTTCTCTCAACTGAGCAACGACTTCAACGGCGGCTTGAAAGTGTGGGTGGTTCTTTTTCTCCTCGTCATAGTGCAAATGGCCACCGCTCTTCGACCCATTGTGGGAACGGCGGATACGTTATTGCCAACCGAGAAAAAGTTTTTCCTCAGCCACTGGTCTGATTGCCTGAAGGAAAGCACACGTTTGGACCGGAACTCGGAGCAACGCAAATGAGTTAATCAAACTCGGTTGGACGAGATCCAACATAAGGAGCCTATGAAAATGCAAACGTTCGATTATCAGAAATGGAACTCCCACTTTGAATCCAATCGCCTGAATCGCGCGGAGCCGGACTGGTCGGCACCGATGGATATTTCACCCGCAACGCTTCGGCCGTTACTCCGCTCCATCGAAGAATTCCAGCTGGGCGATGGCGGCGGGCCAGCGAGCTTGATCGCGTTCGATGCGGAACGTTTTCGCGGCAGCAGCGAAAACGTTCGCGCGCTCGTTGACGCGTGGTTTGCGGAAGAACGGGAACATTCGCGTCTGCTCGGCTGCGCGGTGGCGCGACTGGGGGGACACAAAATTTCCGGCCATTGGAGTTTCACCGCATTCTGCTGGTGCAGGAGAATTCTGGGAGTGAAATTTGAACTCCAGATTCTGCTGCTGACCGAGCTGGTCAGCACTGCCTACTATCGCGTTCTGCGGCGCCACGTGCCGGACGCTCCGCTGGCGGCAATGTGCGGGTTGATTCTGCGGGACGAGTCGGGCCACGTCGCGTTTCATCGCGACCGCCTCGCGGCGACCCCCATGGGATTGGACGGCTTATTTGGTGCGATGTGGGAAATGCAATTCTGGTTTTGCGGGCATGCCGCGGCGACTGTGCTCTGGATGAGCCACGGCGAATGTTTGAGAGCAATCGGTGGCAGTCGCGCGGAATATTTTTCCGAAGTTCGCTATCAACTCGCCCGCTTTGTCCGCTCGCTGGCTTACGAAAAAGAACCCTACGCACTCCCGACGGCAGTGGCAGTAAACGACAAGGCCATCCTATGCGCGAAAGTGTAAATCCTTGGTTAAATCGGAAATTGTTTTGGACTCTTATCGCGCTGGTTGCTGCGGCGGGTCTGTGCGTGAGTTTGTCGGCGGTTCGCGTTTTTTATTCCGCGCGGTTCACTCACGCTAATCTGGTCTGGAACCTTTTCCTCGCTTGCATCCCGGTGGGATTTTCTCTGCTGGCATGGCGATATAAAAATTCAAAAATCAGACTCCTGATTTGTGGCGCCTGCTGGCTCCTCTTTCTGCCCAACGCGCCTTATCTCGTGACTGACCTGGTCCATCTCAAGTCGCGCCCACCCGTCCCGTTTTGGTTCGACATCATCCTGTTTCAATCATTTATCTGTCTCGGATTGTTGCTGACGTTTCTTTCGCTCTATTGGATGCAAAATCTCATCACGCATATCTCCAACCGCCGGATCGGCTGGATGTTCACCCTTTTCGTCGTAGGGCTAACTGGGTTTGGGTTATATCTCGGGCGCGTGCAACGCTGGAACAGCTGGGATCTTTTCGTCCATCCGGTCAATTTGGTGTCGGACGCGTTTCAACTTCTGTTGCGGCCAAGACGGCGCGTCACCGGCCTTTACTCCATCCTTTACGGCGGATTTCTTCTCATCGCCTATTCGTTTTTCTATGCGTTGATCCAATTGCCCACCCAATTCTCCTCTCCAAAAGTAGACGACCCGTTGAAATCATTATGAACCGCGAACCATTATTGCGCCGCCGCATTAAACTCCTGACCTGGCTTTTCATTGTCGGCCTCATCTTGAGCGGCGTGACCGCGATCCCGCTCGAATGGGAAATGAATGTCCTCCTGAAGATGCTGGGCACCTCGCACCTTGCGCCGGAACAAGCGGCTTCCGGCATAGTGAAATGGCTTCTGAAAGTTCGAGAGGCGTTGGCGGAAACCAACGCGAAATTTCCGTTTCTCTCCTACGGCTTCGATTGGCTCGCCTTTGGCCACGTCGTCATCGCCATCGTTTTTATCGGCGCGTTGCGTGACCCCGTTCGCAACATCTGGCTCTTCGATTTTGGGATGATCGCCTGCGTGCTGGTCGTCCCGTGGGCGATGATTTTCGGCGGTGTTCGGGGAATTCCGATGGGCTGGAGGCTGATTGATTGTTCCTTCGGCGTGTTTGGGTTCATTCCGCTCTGGTGGTGCA
>JBDSIW010000062.1:0-6565 GCA_039917795.1 Verrucomicrobiota bacterium
GCCACTCCGTTTCAGCCCGTATTCGATCGACCAAAACCTCGCGCAGTTCCAACTGATCGGGATCGTCGGGTCGAATTATATTTTCCAGGCCACCAGCGATCTGACCGATTGGAATTCGCTGCGGACGAACACCGCTTCCAACGGGTTTACAACTTTTCAAGATACGAACGTCTCTAGTTTTCCCACGCGAATTTATCGGGCCAAACAACAGTGATTAGCTGAAGCGTCCGCCTTTGGAGGAGAACCATTGTGAAGCCCAAGCCGATGTGTCGATTGGCCTAGTTCGCTTTTGCGCTGCGATTTTCATTCGGCAGATAAATTCCAAACCAGCGCTGGCTGTTCGCGGGCGAGCCGGCAACTTCGAAAACCACCGGTGCGCCGGGTTTCAACAAATTTCCGCGAACGAAAATGGTCACGACTCCATTGCTGTCCTCCGCATTATTTTCCATCACTTCATAATGCATTGAAACCTGGCCATCTTTGCTCTTCCAAGTGGCGTCCGAGAGCGTCACTTGAAAATTGAGCGCGGCATTTCCGTTCACGCGGAGCGTAAATTCTCCCGCGGGCTCCGACAAAAAACCCAGTGCCGCCGGCAATCGAAACGGGTAAAAGCGATCGAGATCAATCTGCGCTGGCGCGGTCTCACTTTTCCAACTGATTTTTCCTTTGCCATCACTTTGACGGCAAAATGCGAGCGGCTCGTTTCCAAGAAAGCTGGGATAATCGATCTTCTCCGGTGCAAAAATGAGTTCCGCCAAACCATTCTTGCCGCTGTGGAAAAACTTTTTTCGCGCTTCAACGATTTGCTCCGGCGTGCCGCTGCCGAAATGCGCCGGGCGAGCCTTCAAATACGCAATCAGGTCCGCGAAATCCTGCGGACTGTGCCCTTCTTCGAGCCCTTCCGGCATGAGCGACAAGCTGGACGCTTTTATTTCGGCGATGGCTGAGCGGAGAATCTTTTCGCGACCACCGCCCGCTTGAGCCAGGGTGAGACTGCTCGCGGTCTCGCCCTTGATAATGCCGGAAAAAGATCGCCCGTCCTTCAGTTCCAGGTTGTAAGGGATGAATCGGGGTTCGATCACTGAACTCGGGTCAAGAATTGCGAGCAGAAAATCCTCGGGGGTTTTATCGCCCCACGACATGAGATCGGGTCCGACCGGGAAACCTTGTCCGCGAAACGCGTGACAATTCACGCAGAGTTTTGCGAACATCGTTGCGCCGTTTTCAACCTCGCCCTTGAGCTTCGCCGCTTGAGTAAACTTCTCCAAAACTTTCGCGCGGTTCGGATTTTGCGGAAACAAATTTGCGGCGCGCTCCCTAATTTTTGGGTTTGAATGCTGGAACAATGCCTGCCGGCTGGTGAGAGGGATTTCCGCCGGCTGGATCACTCGTTGCTCAACTTTGTCCAAAACTTTTTCGAGCCCTTGGTCGCGACCGAGCAAAATTTCCAGCACGCTCGAACGCGTTTCGACAGGATAACGAGTCCAGCCGTTCATCAATTGTTCCGGAAGCTTTGGATCGCGCTGGAGCCGCAACGAATCCTGCGCCGTCCTTTGCAATTTTGGATCACCCGGCTCCGTGGCGAGCGCGATCAAAGTCTGCAAGTTGGTTTCGCCGCTGCTTGATGAAAGCAACCGGACCGCAATTTGCCGGTCGGCCAATGAAGCAGTTTTGTCTTTCGCGATGGCCGCCGCGCTCTCGATCGCGGTCGCGATCTCCCGGACAGCGCTGCGAACCGCTTCTTGTTCTGAAGCCGCAAAGGAATCGAGCTGCCAATGGTTGCGACCCAGCGCTTCCTCGACGCTGGCGAACAAACCCAATTGCCACGAGGCGAGCGGTTGATCTTTCGCGGGAGCAATTGCGGTCAGAATCGGCTCAAACTTTTTTGGATCCGCCGCGCCGGCCGCGGTGGCGATCAGACCGTTGATCATTTCGTTCCGACCGGCAGTTTCCGGTGCCAGCGTCAAAACGCTTTGCAGAATTTCACCGGAGAACGCGCTGGCGGAACTCAAAATAGCCGCGCGTATCCAGGGATTTTCGGAATGCGCTTTCGCCATTTCGCCAAGAATCTTTCCAGCGCGCGGGTCATTCCATTCGCCGAGAGTCAACGCGCGTTGGAATTGAATTCGAATGTCAGAATCGCTCGCCAATTTCAATAAAGCTTCACCGACTTGATTGCTTTTCAAAAAAGGTTCGCTCAAACGAATGGCATTTTCGCGAACCATCAGATTTAAATCCACCAAAGCGGCGACGACAATTTCGGGAGTTAAACCTTTCAATCCTTCGAGGGCAGAAAGCGCCTGAATCTTCACCGCTGGATTTTTTGTCGTGGCGACAATTTTTTTCAGTGGTTCAATCGCGGCGCGGTCCGCGCGCTGGAACAGTTCGCGATGAATCAAATCGCGTTCCGTGCCGTTGCTGGTTTCCAACGCCGAGACAAGGTCTGGAGTCTTCAACCGGGTTAGGTTTTGAACCCGGTTCAGCTTTTCGCCTTTCGGGTAAACGCGGTAGATGCGGCCTTTGTCATCGCCGGCGCGAACGTCGAGCTTTGCCAGCCGATCCGCCGGAATCCAAGTGGGATGCTCAATCACGAAGCGGTACATATCAACCACCCAGAGCGCGCCGTCCGGGCCGGTGCGCGTCTCGACCGGACGAAACCAATTGTCGGTCGAGGTCAAAAACTCGGACTGTTTCTCGTCGTCGGGACGATGCGCTTCAAACAAAATTCCGTTGGGCTGCACGAGATAGCGATGAACGAGATTGTGGACCGGTTCCGCCACGAACGAGTTGCCGTAGAAATCCGGGCCGAGGAAACGGTCGCGATACATCTCGACGCCGCAGGCCGAAGTTGTGCGGTTGGCGGAGTTGGGAACGTTGAATCGCTCGAGAGTGCGGCTCGAAGGGAAAAGCGCGTTTGGATCAGGATCGCCCGCTACGATGACGCTGGGATCGGGAGCAGCGACGTTCAAATTGCGGCGCACGTAACGTTCCGGGAACGGGTAATTCCACAGGAGGGTGCTGTTGTCGCAGCCAAACCAGTTCCCGAAATCGTCGCGCACGCGGCCTTGCTGGCTCACACCGCCCGATGTTTCGAGCTCGCCCGTGTCCGGATTGAATCGAAAATCCCGACCACCGCAATCCAGATCTTTTCCCGTGAGTTCGCTGTGAATTTTTCCGCCAAACAAACCGCTCGAACCATAAACCCAGTTATCGAGACCCCAGCGCAGTGAGTTCACCCGCGCTTGAAAATTGTGCGTCGCAAACCCGGTAAAAAGTTTTTTAACGAGGTCCGCTCTGCCGTCGCCGTTCGTGTCCTCGGCGTAAAAAATATCCGGCGCGGCGCAAATCAAGAGTCCTTTGCGCCATTGCATCAGGCCGGTGGGAAACGTCAGGCCGTCGTGGAAGGTTGTGGAGGTTTCAAATTTGCCGTCGCCGTTCTTATCTTCGAGCAGTTTCACGCGCCCGCCGGGAACTTTGAAATGGCCATCCATTCCGCTGGGATAATCGCGCATCTCCAGGACCCAAAGTTTGCCATCCGTCCCGAAATCGATCGCGACGGGATCGACGATCTGTGGTTCGCTCGCCACCAACTCAACGTTAAAACCCGGCTTGGTGCGAAAGCTTTTCAAAGCTTCCTCCGGCGATTTGAGATTAGGAAATTCCAGTTTGCTTTGCTCGAGTGCGGCTTTCTTTTGATCGAACAAAAACGTGTTCGGCATCAATTCGTGAACCGCAGAAATAATTCTCTCCTCGGTATCCTCGGCAAGTCGGGTGGGGCGATCATAATAAATCATGGCGCCACCCCCTTCGTAACCGCCCTCCTTCCAAATGCGTTTTGATGGAATATAGCAAGGCACTTCGTTGGCGTAGGCGTTGACCCAAAGGCGCGCGGGATCGAACTCATTTTTCAACCGCAGCGAATAATCCACCACCACTTCGCCGGGCAGAAAAACGAGTGCCAGTTCATCGCCAAAGTTCCAGGTCTGGACGAAATACGGCAACTCGGTCGGCAGTTTTTCTCCGCGGTCGAGGCGCCGCAGATTTTTTTGAGCGTGGTAGCGAACGGGGCCAGGAGCGTTTGTGTCGGTGGACGTTGCCTCAAACTCTTCGCGCGTCGGAAGCGTGTCGAAGGCCAGGGAAATCTGTTTTGTGTGGCCCTCCAATTTCCCCGTCAACTCAGTCATTTTCTGGCCAAGGAGTGTGTTCGCGGCTGTCGCGATGGCTTGGCCATGTTGTTTGGCGAGATCCAATCCGCCGCGGGGAGCCGGGTTGGAATCCGCTCCGCAACCAATGATCGTCATGGCAATCGCACCGGGATGATCGCGCTCGAGGAATTCCTGCGCGTAGCCCGCCCAGTCGCCGCAGATCTGGTTTGGCGAATCGCTCAGCGTGGTGCAATGGCAAGCGTAGTTCACGAGCAGCGCGCGGATCTTCCCGTTTTTGTCCAAGACTTTCAGCAACGGCAGATCGTGATCCACCACCCCGCCTTTCGTTCTGCGATTCACCGCAAAATCCGCCGTGGTTTTGCCCCATGATAATCTCGCTTCCTTACGATCCACCAACGCCGCGATGGCCACGCGTTCCATCTTGTCGATCAGTTCCTCGGTGTAGCGGTCTATGTGCGCCTGTTCGGCTGGCGGAAGATCCATCCCGAAAATATTGTCGGCGGCGCCGCGCAGTTTCGGAGCAGAATGGGTGTGCGAAGCGCCGATCGCAAATTTGGCGGAACTGATTTCGTGTTTGGCGAGGCGCTGGAGCAACTCGTCGCGCACCGACGCGGGCAGGATGCAGTTGTCCACCGTGATCATAATCGCGGGCCCTTCCGCGTCGCTGCCAATGGCGAGAGCCTTGGCGAAGACGTGTTGAATGATTCCGTCCGATTCGCTTTTTCTCGCCAGATAGCCATTCAGGCGAATTGGGTAATTCGGCGTGACATCAATCTTCGCCACGCCCACTTGATAGATGCCGTTTTCGCCCAGCGCCAAATGCGAACTGGAAAAGAACAGCAACGAAAGGAGAATCAAAAGGCGCGGGCTAAACAAATCGAGTTTCATAATTCTGGGAAAATCCAAGGCGCCACCATAAGGGAGCAGAGCTGCGAAAGTCATTAGCAGACTCAGACCTCGAACACGACGATTTCTGGACGACAACGGAAGCGGATGTTGAAGACGAACCAGCCAATGCCAGAGCTGACATACAACGGGCCCGATGGAGTTTGGAAAAGGCCGAGATCATATTTGCCGGTGGAAAACGGGAGAATGACCGCTCCGTAAAAAGGCAACCTGACCTGCCCGCCATGCGAATGTCCCGCGAGGACCAAGTCAAACGGATTCGCCCCGAGGCGCTCCACCCATTCCGGATAATGAATGAGCATCACGTTTTTCGTTTTAGGATTGGGCTGAGGTTGATTCGGCGGATATTTTCCTGCGCCGTGCAAAGTGATTTTGCCATCGCGCGTCGTGGTCTGCTGATCGACCAGCCAGGCCCCGCCGGTTTTCTCAAAAGCGGTGGCGATCGCGCCAAAATCTGCGTGGCCCCAGTAATCGTGGTTGCCCGGCACGCCATAAATGGGCGATTTGATTCTGCCCAGAATCTCCAAGGCTTCGTTGAGGTGGGAGCTTTCCTCGATGATGTCTCCCGTCAGGCAAACAAAATCCGGCGAAGCACGATTGATTTCGCGGACGACCGATTCCAGATATTTTCTATCGCCCTTGTGATGGATATCGGTGAAGTGGACAAAACGATGCGTTGGTTTCTTCTGGCCCAATTGAATTTTGCGAATCTTCAGCCAGTTCGGCTCGAGCCAATACGAATCGGCGAACACCGCCGCAGGAATGCCGAGAAGCATCGACCAGAAAAAGCGGCGGCGATTCATCCGCGGAAGTTTCATGGTGTTATTTATCAGACTCGTACGCGCAGGTCCTGCTCAAATTAATTGAAAGCTCTCCGCGCTGGATCAATGGCGTGACTTTAATCCGTGAAATCCTGCTGATCCATCGCTAGTTTGCGCGCATGAAAGTCATCACCGATCCGCGTTGCACCGAGTATCACCGTCCCGGTCATCCCGAGCGGCCCCAACGGATTCTCGGCGCGGTGGAATTATTGAAAAGCCAGACTGAATTAAAAATGGACTGGCTCGAACCACTGCTGGTTTCCGACGAACAGATTCTCCGCGCGCACACGCGAGGACATCTGGCCTCGCTCTTGGAGCCGCACGATTTCGATCCAGATACCCCCGCGTATCCCGGCATCGCGGAGCACGCTCGTCGTTCGGCTGGCTCGTCCCTGCACTCCCTTAAGTTGTGTCGCGATGGCGAAATCGCTTTTAGCCTGATGCGTCCCCCTGGATACCATGCCACGCGGAATCATCCAATGGGCTTTTGCTTTTTAAACAACATTGCGATCTCCGTTCTCGAAGCCCGTGCCAGTGGATTCAAGAAAGTCGCCGTGTTTGATTTCGATGTGCATCACGGCAACGGCACGGAGGATATCTTGCTCGACCGCGATGGCTGCGCGTTTTTTTCCGTCCACCAATGGCCGGCTTATCCGGGAAGCGGCCAAAATC
>JBDSIW010000063.1:0-3033 GCA_039917795.1 Verrucomicrobiota bacterium
GAATGTTTGTCCCCAAAAGCAGGCTGCCGGATGGGATCGAAACCGGCCCGGTGAATGTCGCCGTCGCAATTCCCGCGCTAGCGAGGTTCGTGTAGGAAATATTTCCGGTCGGCATGTTGTAGCGATAAATCTCCACTCCGTTCAGGTAAAAAACGGCACCGTCATCAATAACAGAACGCAGGGTCAATTGCGCGCTCGCCAGATCGTTCGTAAAGACGAATGGAGCACGAAAATACCAGGTGACCAGGCGCGTGCCCGATGGGGTTGCCAGTTGCAGTGGAGTATTTTTCGGAGCCGGCAAAGAGGAACTGGTGGAATAAAGCAACGCCTCGCCCGCCAGCCAGCTCGAATCGTTGTAGGCGGATTGACGCCACGCGGTGCCGAGATCGACACCATCCTGGTTGTATCGCCAGAGATTGCTGATGGTGACCAAAGCGTTTGTGGGCGCATTCATCGCTGGGATCGCTGGCAACGGGCGATGGTCATACATAATTTCGTTGATCACAATTTCGTTGTGCAGTTCGACGATATTCGATGCGCCCGGCGAGGGCTGCGTTGGAATCATCCAAAGCCCCGTTCCGTCGGGAAAGCGCGCGCGCGGATCACGTTTTGCCACGACTGCGTCTAGGACATTGCTGCGACTTGCGCTGTAGAGAACCAATTTATCATTTCGGTCGGCGCTGAAACCAAGATTGGTTTTGGTGAGCTGGAGAATGGCGCCGGGTGCGAGCGATTGTGGCGGCAGAATAAATTCGCGATTCGTTCCGCCAAGTCGCGCCACAATCATCCCGTCCAGCGCGATGTTGGTTGATCCGTAATTGATCAACTCCACGCTGAACGCTGGACTGGTTCCGGAGGCAATCTCGTTGAAGGCCAGCGGAAGTTTCGGCGCGTCCTCTCCGCCGATGAATCGGGTTTCATCAAGCACCATGCCGAAGACGATGTCGCTGCTCCCGATGCTGGCCTGGTGTACCTCGACCGCGAGCACGTTTGTACCGGCCACCAGCGCCGAAGCGGGAACCGTGAATGGGCCTTCATATTTTGCGTCACCAATGCCGCGCGAGGCAAGAGTGTTATAGGTCACCGGTCCGGCGGGCATCCCGATCCTCCAGATTTCCGCGCCGTTGAGGTAAAAAACCGCGCCGTCATCAATGACATGACGCAGTTGCAGAATCGTGCGGGACGGGTCGTTGTTATAATTGAATTTGGCGCGAAAATAATAATTGGTTCGACCCAGGGTCAAAGGGGTGCGAAGAGGCTCGGGCAGACACGCGCAATCTTCCGCTGCGATGAGCGCTGGTCCAATGGGCCAACTGCTGTCATTAAAGGCCGCCCCGAGCCAATTCGTGCCGAGGTCGTTGCCCGACTGGTCGTAGCGCCAGCTTGCGGTAATTGGGACGAGGTTCGCCGCGCTTGTCGTCGTTGCACCGGTGGGAAAATTGGCGACCCCGGGAGTTCCCCCAACGCGGCGGCTCCAGATCCAGTTGGATGGGTCCGCGCTGGCACCATTTTCATTTTGCTTGGCGAGCGAGACGCCCGAGCCATCGGGAGCGACCGGCCAATCGCCATCCACTCCGTATTCCAGCAAATCCATCAGCCGCTGGCTGTTATTTCGCAATTCGATGGTCCCGCCGTTGTTCGGAAGGGAACTGGCCCACGGACCCAACGCGCCCTTCACACCGTTCGTGATCAAAGTCGCAGGAGAACCCGCAATCACAGCGTAGCCGCCACCTGGGATCACTGTTCCTTCAGCGAATTGAAATGAGATGGCCCCGGCGAACGACCAGCCCGAAACATCCATATCTACCGCCATTTGGTTATGCAGTTCGATCCATTCAAAAGCGGCCTCGTTCGTGTTTGCGGGATGGTACATCACCTCGTTGAAAACGACCGTGCTGTCCGCGTGGGCCGCGTTGAACAAGGCAATTGAAAAGGCTGCCGCGAGAAAATATTGCTTCATGGGAAATAAAAAACCGGGAGCCGAAGCCCCCGGTTTGTAGGTTAGCAGATTTAATTTACGGAGCAACGCGGAAGAACTGCATTTGGCCCGTGGTGGTCACCGGATAAGGATTCGCGGCACCCGGGATGGTCGTCCAAGGGCCGGTGACTGCCGGAGCGCTTTGCAGACGATGACATCCGCCTCCCCAAACGATGTTCCGTTGGTTTGGTCCGGTGGAAGTCACGGCTATCCGTGGGCGGAGGTCGATTAACCCTGCGAGGTCAACTCGCAGGCCGGTCGGATTAACGCCAGGAGGAGCATTGTTCATGACAAAGTCCAAGGTGTTGGTTCCCTGCACTAAACCGCTGGTAATGACGAACGGCGTTAAGCTGCCAAATCCTGGGCTGGTAATCCCGGTAGAAACGCCATTGACCAGAATATCGAGGCCGGTGTTATCCACCGCCCATTGTCCCGAGAGCCGGAATCGGCTTAGATCAACGCCCGTCAGGTTAATGAACGTCTGAAAGGTGTAATTGCCATCGAGGTTGCCTATGTTTTGAGCGGCTTGCGGCGCGATCCATTTTGAGTTCGGTCCGCTCGCGACCCACGGTGGAATCGGGAATTGTCCGTCCGTGACAACGATCGCATCCGGACCGGGGAAACTCGGGTCAATGCTGCTGCCCAGAATGTAATGAAGATCAACGGTGCCATTGTCCGCCAGAGTGGAATCGGCATTTAGACCCGTCCCGAAAACTCCTGCGATCTTACGAAACGCCACGAGCAACGAAGCCGGTGTGGTTGTGGCTTGACCGAAACCGTTGCTGACTACGGCGGTATAATCCCCGGAGTCGCATTCCACCACTGATTGAAAGACGAGCGTGCGATTGGTTGCACCCGTGACGGCTATGCCATTCTTCGACCATTGATAGAGCAATGGAGCGCTCCCGAACGCAGTGACCGAAAACGTAACCGTATCGCCCACATTGACCGTTTGAGACTTAGGCTGAACCGTGATGGTTGGGGGAACGGCTGGCGGCAGAGGGAACACAAGCACGTTATCAATCAGTGCCGTGGTGTCGCCCCCCTGCGGATTG
>JBDSIW010000064.1:0-4047 GCA_039917795.1 Verrucomicrobiota bacterium
GACCAAAACTTGGCGACGAACAACGGGCCGATGTTCAATTTGGATACAGAATTGCCAAGGAAATTTCGCGGCTCGAGGTGGGCCAAATTGTCGTGGTGAAAGGCGGAACCGTCTTGGCGGTCGAGGGTTTTGAGGGGACGGATCGCTGCCTGGCCCGAGGCGGAGAATTGGCCGGCAAAGGAGGACAAGCCATCGCGGTAAAGGTCGCCCGGCAGAATCATGATTTGCGCTTCGATATCCCCTCGATTGGCGCGAGAACGATGGAAGTTTGTCGCGACGCAAGAATCTCCGTCCTAGCCATTGAGCCGGAAAAAACCTTGTTGTTGGAAAGGGATTTAGTAGAAGAACTGGCCCGGAAAAACAAAATCAGCATCGTGACCACCGACAAATAATTTTACTCTTAACTTTCAACATCCTAACCTCGCCGCAAACAAATGCTCACTGCCCACGAACTTTTTGGCTTCATGTCGCCCGACCTGTCGGCGCGAATTCTTGAAACAGCCTACGAATCCGACAAAGAGAATTACCGCCTCGTCATCAGCGCCGTGGCCGAGGCGCGAAAGCTCCGCCCTGCGTTCTTCGAAAGAAAACCGCGAACCGAACGGCATCAGGAAATGGCCTTGATGCTCGCCAAACCTCGCCTGGAAGCTGCCGCCAGCACCTTGATCCGCGTCTGGCTCATGAAAAAGCACACCCAGATGCTTATTGATTTTCTGGACGCATTGGGCATCGAGCACAAAGAAGGCGTGGTGGATGATTTGCCGCCAACCATCGACGACGCGAAGCTAAAGGATGCGATTGAAAAATTGCTCGCCAAATATTCGCGTGAAGAAGTTTCAGTCTATTTAAACGCGTTTTATTCGATGAATGACGTGAACTGGCTCAATTTGAAATCCATGCTCGAAAGCGATCCGCGACTCCAGTTCGGGGCTTAGGATTTGGTTCAAACCCGCATTTCCAGCGGCGGTAGAGCGAGGATTCGGATGGCGGGAATTGATCTTAAATTCTTCTGGCGGACTCCGCCTGCTTTTGTATCGTAGCCACGCAATCAATCTAACCACACTCACACATGGAACCTAAAGCTGACATCGCGCTCATTGGCCTCGCCGTCATGGGACAAAATCTCGTTCTCAACATGAATGATAACGGCTTCACCGTTGTCGTTTACAACCGCACGGTTTCCAAGGTTGATGACTTTCTTGCCAAGGAAGCCAAAGGCACCAACGTGATTGGAGCCCATTCCATCGAAGAAATGGTCAAGCTGCTCAAGCGTCCGCGCCGTGTCATGATGCTGGTCAAAGCAGGTAAAGCGGTGGACGAATTTATCGAACAATTGCTGCCCTATCTCGAACCGGGCGACATCATCATTGATGGTGGCAATTCACTTTTCGATGACACGATCCGCCGCACTAAAATGGTTGAGTCGAAAGGATTGCTCTATGTCGGCACGGGCGTATCCGGCGGCGAAGAAGGCGCGCGCCATGGCCCATCCATTATGCCCGGTGGTTCGCCCGCTGCGTGGCCGCACGTCAAAGATATTTTCCAGAAAATCTCAGCCAAGGTGGACGGTGGTGTGCCCTGTTGCGATTGGGTCGGTGAAAATGGCTCGGGCCATTACGTCAAGATGGTCCATAACGGAATTGAGTATGGCGACATGCAATTGATCTGCGAAGCGTATCAACTGATGAAGGATGGCCTCGGCATGACCGCGGACGAAATGCACCAGGTTTTTGCGGAGTGGAACAAAGGCGATCTTGATTCTTTCCTGATCGAAATCACCCGAGACATTCTCGCCTTCAAGGACACCGATGGCCAACCGCTGGTGGACAAGATCCTCGACAAAGCGGGGCAAAAAGGAACGGGCAAATGGACGGTGATTTCCTCGCAGGAACTGGGCATCCCCATCACACTCATGGCGGAGGCGGTTTACTCGCGTTGCATTTCCGCGCTAAAAGACGAACGCGTCGTCGCTGCCAAGAAACTCAAAGGACCACGCTCAAAAATTTCCGGCGATCGCGCGAAATGGGTAGAACAAATCCGCCAGGCGCTTTACGCTTCAAAAATCGTTTCCTACGCCCAGGGCTACATGCTGATGCGCGCGGCGGCGACCGAGCAAAAATGGAACCTCAATTATGGCGGCATCGCTCTGATGTGGCGCGGCGGCTGCATTATTCGCAGCCGTTTCCTCGGAAAAATCAAAGAAGCCTACGATCAGAATCCCAAGCTCACAAATCTGCTGCTGGACAAATTTTTCAAGAAAGCGATCAAAGATTCCCAACGCGGCTGGAGAAACGTGGTGGCGATTGCGGCGAAAAAAGGAATTCCCACTCCGGCTTTTTCCACGGCGCTGAACTTCTACGATGCCTATCGCTCGGCGAATCTGCCGGCGAACCTGCTCCAGGCGCAGCGCGATTTTTTCGGCGCGCACACCTACGAACGCATCGACAAGCCCCGCGGCGAATTCTTCCACACGAATTGGACCGGGCGTGGCGGAGATGTGTCCTCAACGACCTACAACGCCTGAGCGGTTTCCCGGCGTTCATTTCGCGGCAATTCAACTTGGCTTCCCAATCCGGGGAAGCTGGCGTTTAAATGAGGTCAGGTTTCCGGATCACCCTGCGGCGCTTTTCTCCCTCCATTTATTTTGGAGCCTGCGTTCTCGGCGCATGGGCAGGACAAAATGCAGGTTGGGACGCGAGCATCGCAAATTGGATCGTGCTGGGTTCCGCGCTTCTCGCCACCGTTCACCTGCTCAGACGCCAATTGCCCGCGCAAAACATTCTCGGCGCAATCGTGACCATCGCGATTTTTTCCGGCGTAATTTTCGTGATGGCAAAACTCGCGGACGTTCACCCGTTTCGTCCGTTGATCAATCGCTCGTTCATTGCGTTGCCTGAATGGGCTACGCCATTGCTTTGGATCATTGCCCTGGCCAATGCGCGCAGTTGCACCCGGCTTTTTTTGCAGCGCGCGCCAAAAGAGTATTACGGCTTCTGGCTCGTTGGGCTGAGCAGTTTGATGGTCGCCGTTCTCCGCCTTAGCGCCGACCGCAACGCGCGATCCATTGGGATTCAATTCGCGCTCGCATTGATCGCGCTCATTTCCACCACTCCGTGGTTCCTCAACAAACGGAACGTCACACAACCGCTGAGTTACCAACCGTTGTTTCTCCTGATTGTAATCTTTATTTGGTGAGAGGGAGGCATTGCCAGACTTCGTGGTGGAACGCGCCGCGGCTACAAGATTCGGCCCGGCGCGCACGAAGTGACGACCCTACCCACCAGAGAACCTAAGATGACGGTTCAGGTTCCTCGCGCTTCGTGAGCTTCAGGCGCGCGACACGAAGCCCATCCATTTCCTCCACGCGCAAATCAAAACTGCCGAGGGAAATTGCGTCCCCGACTTTCGCAAAACCGCCGAGCTTATGTGTCACCCAGCCACTGGTGGTGGTGATCCCTTCCTCCATCAACGAATCACCGACCAGTTCGGAAAGGTCGTGCAACGGCATGGAGCCGGAGACATCCCAGTTTCGCGCGTCTTTTTTTTCCAGCAACGGCTTCTCCTGGTCGAACTCGTCCTGAATCTGGCCGACCAATTCCTCCAGAATATTCTCAAGAGCCACGATGCCCACCGTTCCGCCGTATTCGTCAACGACGATGGCGAAGTGAAGTTTTCGCTCGAGAAAAAGCTTCAGCAATCTCTCGAGCCGCGCGGTCTCGGGCACGTAAATCAGCTTGCGCGCCACCGGCAAAAGATCCGCCGCCTCGGGCGCCTTGAGCCGCATGGCATACAAATCCTTGATGTGAACGACGCCCAGCGTTTTGTCGAGATTGCCTTTCTCGCACAATGGATAGCGCGAATAACGGGTCTTCTCCGCGACCTCGATGCATTCCGCAATTGCCATGTCCGTGCTGAAAGTAACGATTTCGTGACGCGGACGCATCACGTCCCGGACACTCCGATGATTCAAATCAAACGCGTTGAGCACAATCGAACGTCCAAGATCGGTCCCGCGTTTGCGCGGCATTTCGGACACCAGGATTCGCA
>JBDSIW010000065.1:0-3561 GCA_039917795.1 Verrucomicrobiota bacterium
GAACAGAATGCTTTTTGGCGAGCCCCATTTTTGGAATCAGGAAACCAAAGGCTGGTTGTTCCCGCAGTGATCTTCCGACCGATCGGAAACTAAATTTCGATCGTTCCCTCAAAGACGAAATCCGCAGGGCCGGTCAGGCGAACATTTTCAAACCCGCCGTTTTTCTCCTCGAAGCTGACTTCCAAAACATCGCCGCCTAGCACCTGGACCTGGATGGGTGAGGTCAATTGCAAAGTCCGCGACGCAATCAGCGCCGAAGCCGTCACGCCCGTGCCGCACGCGAGGGTTTCATTTTCCACGCCGCGCTCGTATGTGCGGACCCGAATCGAATTCCCTCCGAGCCGTTGAACGAAATTGACGTTCGTTCCTTTCGGGGCGAAGTGCGCATGATAGCGGACTTCCGCGCCGGTCGGTTGCACCATTGCCTTGTCCGCGTCGTCCACGAAAACCACGGCATGCGGCACACCCGTGTTTAAGGAATGAATGGCTGTGGCACCACCTTTCAGAGGAACCGTTTCATTCAGGCGCAAATCTTTCGGAGTCGTCAAATTGATCGTCACCAGTTCGCCATGAAAAACGGCGGTGATAATTCCCGCAGTTGTTTCGAACGTGATCTTGTCGGCGGCACCCGTCCGCTTTTGGATGTAACGGGCAAAGCAACGCGCGCCATTCCCACACATTTCGGCCCGGCTGCCATCGCTGTTGAAAAAATCCCAGGACCAATCCGCCTTTCCCGAGGCGCAGGGAATGAGCAACATTAAGCCGTCCGCACCGACGCCGCGATGCCGGTCGCAGATTCGGACGGCCTGCGCAGAGGTGAATTGAAACTTTTGTTCGCGGTTGTCCGCGATAATAAAATCGTTGCCCGCGCCGCTCATTTTGATGAAATCCAGAACCATCGGGAAAAAATAAGGGTCTGCCTTCAAAGCGCAATCAAGTTATTGGGCGATGCCGAGTTGCGTCCTGGGGTGAATTATCGGGGCGCGTTCAATATTTTCCTCCGGGAAAACCACTTTTAAGAGCTTTACATCTCGTTCGCGATTCCCAAACTTGCGGGCGTGTCAGTTCTAGTATCTCAGACTGGCCGATTCGGGCATCCTGCTCGAGATACGGCCCGGGGTTTACATCCGCTAAACGATTTGGAAGCTGCGATTGAACGATCGCAGGATTTTCTGTTGTCCGAACAACGCCCCGAAGGTTTTTGGGTAGGGGAATTGATGGTGGACTCGACGCTCGTTTCCGACACGATTGCCTACCACCATTGGAACGGGAAAGTGGATAAGAAATGGCAGCGCAAAGCCGTCAACCACATTTTCTCGATGCAACTGCCGGATGGCGGTTGGAATATTTATTACGGTGGCCCGGCGGAGGTAAACGCCACGATTAAAGCTTACCTGGCCCTGAAGCTGGCTGGCGTTCCCGTCACCGATCCGCGCATGTTGAAAGCCCGCGAAGTCGCGCTCAATCTCGGTGGCATCCCGCGGATGAATACGTTCTCCAAACTGTATCTCGCGTTGCTTGGACTTTTTCCCTGGAAATATTTACCCACCATTCCCTCGGAAGTTTTGCTGATCGGCAAATGGTTCCACGTGAATTTCTGGGACATGAGCAATTGGAGCCGCGGCATGATCGTCCCGCTGGCTATCATCAATCATTACAAGCCGACGCGAAAAGTCGGCGTGACGATCGACGAACTTTATCGCGAAGGTTTTCATGAACGCGATCTGGCTTTGCCCCGCGATCCCGAGACGTTTACGTGGCGGAATTTTTTCCTTTCGCTCGATGGCTTGCACAAGTTCGCCGAGCTGTGGGCCAGCGCGGGAATCCATCCGTTCCGCAAGCTGGCCTTGAGAAAGGCGGAGAAATGGATGCTCGAACGTTTCGAGGGCAGCGGAGGTCTGGCGGCAATTTTTCCCGCCATGTTGAATTCGCTCATCGCATTGAAGGCGCTGGGCTACGCGGACGATCACCCGCAAGTGTTGCGCGCCGAGCGCGAGTTGAAAAAGCTCGAGCACGAAACCGAGCATAGCGTTCGCATCGAGCCGTGCTTCTCCCCCGTCTGGGATACGGCAATCGTCGCCATTTGCCTGCACGAGTCCGGAATTTCGAGCGATCATCCCGCGATGAAAAAATCCTGCGACTGGCTGATCGATAAGGAAATTCGTTTTCGCGGCGATTGGCGCTACAAGAACCCCGCGGATGTCGAGCCAAGCGGCTGGGTTTTCGAGTACGACAACAAATGGAATCCCGACGTGGACGACACCGCGATGGTTTTGCTCGCCTTGCGAAAAATTCCAACCGACGATCCGCAGCGCCGTGACGAATGTTTTCAGCGCGGACTCAATTGGATGATGACCTTCCAATGCAAGGATGGCGGCTGGGCGGCGTTCGACAAGGACTGTACTAAAAGCATCCTGGAAAAAGTTCCGTTCGCCGATCACAACGCCATGCTCGATCCAGAGTGCGCGGACATCACCGCGCGCATCCTGGAATTGCTTGGCTACGAAAATGTGGATTTGAAAAATCCACAGGTCCAAAAGGGTCTGCAATATGTTCGCGACCAGCAGGAGGAGGACGGCTCCTGGTACGGCCGTTGGGGTGTGAATTACATTTATGGCACCTGGCAGGCATTGCGCGGGATGCGAGCGCTCAACCTGAACATGAATCAACCGTGGCTCCTTCGCGGACGCGCCTGGCTGGAGAGCGTTCAACATGAGGACGGTGGCTGGGGCGAACGTTGCAATACCTACGACGATCCCGTTTTCAAAGGTCAGGGTCCGAGCACTGCGTCGCAAACCGCTTGGGCCGTGATGGGCCTGCTCGCGTTCGACGACCCGAATTTGCCCAGCGTGAGACAAGGGATTGAATATCTCATTCGCACCCAAAACAAAGATGGTTCGTGGACCGAGCTCGAGACGACGGGCACTGGTTTTCCGAAAGTTTTCTACCTGAAATACGATATGTATCGGAACAGTTGGCCGCTGCTGGCGTTGGCGACCTACAAGAATCTACTCAATAAAGTTGAGGCACGGAAAAAAATGAACGGCCATGAGCGCAATTTCTCTTTGGCAGAAGCCAGATAGAAGACGTTTGAAACTCAGAAATCCGGAATTCCCTTTGTGAGCTGGCTCTACCGGAATTTCCTGCGCCCGATTCTCTTCACCCAGAACTCGGAAAAAATTCATAATCGTACTCTGAGCGCCCTGAGTTGGGCGAGCAGCCACCCGGCCACCGGCGATGCATTGGGGAAAATTTATGGAGCCCCCGAACTTCCCGTCGAACTCTTCGGTCTGAAATTTCCCAACCCCATCGGACTGGCGGCAGGGATGGATAAACAGGCGGCGGCGGTCCCGATCTGGGAAAAACTGGGATTTGGTTTTTGCGAACTGGGCGGCGTCACGTGGCATCCGCAACCGGGAAATCCTCAGCCGCGCATGTTCCGCGCGGTCGAAGATGAGGCGCTGATCAATCGGATGGGATTTAACAATCTTGGCGCCCGAGTCCTCGCCGAAAAACTGGCAGAATGGAAAAAGCACGGCCGCTGGCCCAAACATCCTGTCG
>JBDSIW010000066.1:0-3050 GCA_039917795.1 Verrucomicrobiota bacterium
GTGCGACGAGGCTGGTTGCTTTTTGACTTCCCTATTTGTAGAAAAAAATCAATCGCGGTCATGAAACCAGCTTTCCATCCTTCAACTCGAACTTGCGACGCATTTTTTCAGCGAGGTCGAGCGCGTGAGTCACCACAATTAGCGTGACGTTTTCTTCCCGGTTTAATTCGATCAGAAGCTGCGCCAGGTCGAGGGCCGAGGAACGATCCAACGCACCGGTCGGTTCGTCGGCCAGGAGAAGTTTCGGGCGGTTGATCAGTGCGCGGACGACAGCGACCCGTTGGCGTTCTCCTCCTGAAAGCTGGCCGGGCCGATGGTCGAATCGAGCGCCAAGGCCAACGCGTTGCAAAAGCTGGACGCCGCGTTCCCTTGCGCCATCGCGGAATCGTTTCTTGTCCTTAGCCGCCAGCGTCGGCACCAAAACATTTTCCAGAACGGTGCATTGGGGAAGAAGATGATGAGCCTGAAAAACAAACCCAATTTGCTGGTTGCGAATTTCCGCCAATTGATCCGGGGAGAATGCGCTCAAGTCGTCCGCGCCCAAAAATACCTTCCCGCTGGTGGGAAGGTCGAGGGTTCCGATAATGTTCAACAGCGTACTCTTGCCCGAACCGGATGGGCCGACGATCGCGACGGATTCGCCCGCAGAAATTTCGAGGGTGACGCGATCAAGGACGAGGACTGGATCGGTGCCTTCTACGGTTTGATATCGCTTCGAGACCTCGACAACATTCAACAAAACGTTTGCGCCGGACATCGTCGTATTTGGGATTCAAGTAGCGCAAAAGAACAGACATTTGTTCCTTGGCCAGAAAAGCGGTTTAGTTTTTTGCGGCAACCTTCGCCGGGGCAGGGGCGCGTTGAGTGTAAAGGAGGATTCCCTTGAGAACATCCATCGAGCGCTCCAATTGCGGGTCTTGGGCGTTCTCGACCCGTTCACGGTCCTTCTCCTCGAGAGATTCCAGGCCGCCGGGAACTCGCTTGCGAAACAAATCCATTTCCTGTTCTTCGGACATCGGCACGATGATGTCCGGCGTGATGCCGTGTTCGTGAATCACTTTGTGGCTGGGCGTGTAATATTTTGCGGTCGTCAATCGCAACGCCGAGCCATCGGGCAACGGCAGAATGCTTTGCACAGAACCTTTGCCGAATGATTGTTCCCCCACGACGATCGCCTTGGTGATCGGCTGTAAATCCTGCAGACAGCCAGCGACAATTTCCGAGGCGCTGGCGCTGCCGCCGTTGACCAATACCACCATGGGGAGGTTTGGATGTTTGTTGCGTCCACGCGCGCGATATTCCGAACGTTGCGCGGCACCACGGCCTTCCGTGGAAACCACCAAGGTGTGCGCGGGGAGAAATTTATCACAAACTTCGCCCGCGGAATCCAAAAGCCCGCCGGGATTCCCGCGCAGGTCGAGGATCAACGCCTTCATTCCCTGCGATTCCAGTTTCTTCAGCGCTTTTTCCAAATCGCCCGCCGTTTTCTCACCGAACTGGGTGATCCGAACGTAGCCAATATGATTCTCGCCCAGCAGGAATTCGCTTTTGTTGTTCAGATCCTTGATGGTGTCCACCTTGATGGCGGCGCGCACGAGCTTGTAATCTTTAATCTGCGCTGAGGAAGGTCGAAGGATTGAAAGAGTCACTTCCGTGCCGGGCTCGCCGCGCAATCGCTTGACCGCATCCTCGATCCCGAATTTATCCGTACTCTTGCCGTCGATCTTCACAATCTGGTCGCCGGAAAGAATTCCCGCCTTGAAGCCGGGCGTGTCCTCCATTGGCGAAACCACCGTCAACTTTTTGTCTTTGCTTAAGGAAATGACAACGCCGACCCCGCCGAATTCGCCCTGCGTGTCTTTCTTCAATTCCTCGAACTTCGATTTGTCCATGAACTCGCTGTGCGGATCGAGGGTATTGAGCATGCCCTTGAGCGCGCCGTGAATCAGCTCGTTGTAAGTGAGCTTGTCGCCATCGACGTATTCCTGGCGGACTTTTTCGAGAACTTCGGAGAGCAGGCGATAATTCTCGTAGGGATCGTCCTTGGCGGAGGCTTGGGCGGAATAAAGGTAAATCTGCGCGCCGATCAGGAGGTTGACGCCCAGCACGAAACTCAAAACACCGTAAACAAAACGTCGTTTCATAATCAGATTATCGACGAGATTAAATCGCGCCAAAGTCATTAGCAAGTTTCAGACAATTGTTTTCACCGGAAATTCAAACTGCACCCATGTTCATTTAATTTATTGATCAGGCGCCACGCAGAAATCCGCCGCCAATGTCGCAACAGACTGGCCGCGCCTCTCGACTTTTCACCTCGTCGATGGCACGTTTTTTCCGTGTCAGACAGCAAGCTGGAAAAACTTCGCGCTCTTTTGCGCTCTTACGGTTCGTGCATTGTCGCATATTCGGGCGGCGTTGATTCCGTATTTCTGGCGCACGTTGCCCACGATGTTTTGGGCGAAAAAGCGCTGGCCGTGATTGCTGATTCGCCCAGCCTCCCGCGTCGCGAATTGCAGGAAGCGGTCGCGATCGCGGAGAAGTTTTCCTTCCCGTTGCGCGTCGTTCGCACAAACGAATTTCAAAACGAAGCGTATCTGGCGAACCCGAACAATCGTTGTTATTTCTGCAAACACGAACTCTTCACGGAACTAGAACCGATTGCGCGCGACGAAAAAATTGCGGTGATTGCCTACGGCGAAAACGCGAGCGACATCGGCGATCATCGTCCCGGTGCGAAAGCGGCGTCGGAATTTCAAGTGCGCGCTCCACTCAAGGAAGTTGGTTTGACGAAAGCGGAGATTCGCGAACTTTCCGCACAACTCGGTTTACCGACGGCGGACAAACCGCAGATGGCCTGTTTGAGTTCGCGCATTCCCTACGGCGAATCGGTCACGCCGGAAAAATTGCGCATGATCGAAGAAGCGGAATATGTCTTGAAAGATTTCGGTTTTTTCGACGTACGCGTCCGCCATCATGAGTTGGGTTCAAAGTTTAACGGTCAAAGTTCAAAGTTGCCGGATGCTTCGGGCGAACTTGAAACTTTAAAT
>JBDSIW010000067.1:0-14028 GCA_039917795.1 Verrucomicrobiota bacterium
GCGCTCGCGGATGGCAAAACGGTTTTCGGCGGATGCGACGGATTGCTCCACGTCATTTCCGTCGCGGACGGCAAACAGATCAAAGAAATTGAAGCGGGTGCTTATGTCGCCGCGTCGGTGGCGCTGGCGGGAAATCACGCCTATTTCGGGCACTACGAAAACGAGTTTCTCTGCATTGATCTCTGCCAGACCAATTCTGCTGCGGAACCAGCTTCATCGAGTCCTGCTGCTCCCAAGGCGTTGGAAAAAAGCGCTGATCTAGCCACGCACCCTGCGCAAAACCAGCCGACTGATTCCGCAGTGGTATGGCGCTACAAGAATCGCGAGTTCGCCTACATGTCGTCGGCGGCAATCACCGCTGATCGCGTGATCGTCGGCGGCCGCGACAAACTGCTTCATTGTCTGAATCGCGCGAACGGGCAGAAGATTTGGACCTTCGCCACCCAGGGAAAAGTGGACAGTTCGCCAGTGGTGGCGGGTGACAAAGTGGTGGTGGGCTCGGCCGATGGCCGGTTTTACATGGTTTCGTTGAAAACCGGTAAAGAGCTTTGGTCGTACGAAATTGGCCGCCCGATTGAAAGTTCGCCTGCGGTGGCCGCTGGCAAAATCGTAATCGGGAGCGAAGATGGATACGTGTATTGCTTTGGAGAAAAGAAGAACAATTTATCGGAAAAATTGGGTGGAAAAATTGAGACTGAAGGAATAGCGGTAGATTCCAAAATGGGCGCGTGTATTGTTAATTCCGATCTTACGATCTGGATTGATGGAAAAGATTTATGGCCTGGCGCTTTGCATAACCGAAGAGTGCTTGCTACAGGGATTTTGATTGAGCGAAATGACTTACCAGTTTTCATCCCAAAATCAGGAGAGCCTTTGGTTGCCGGGATTCCCGTTGAGGCAGGAACAAATTTGCAAAATGCGAGTCACCGGTTTCTGATCCGCGATGCGGTCTGGAAACTTAAAGAAAAATAGACAAATGAACCTAAGCGAATCTATTAAATCACCGACTAAGAGTACTTCGCCCGCAAAAGAAACCACCGTAGGCAATTATTTCGTTTCTAATTACCCGCCGTTTTCATTTTGGAAGACTGAGTTTGTGCCGGACTTTTTGCAGGTCCTGGAGCAACCGCCCACGCACAATTACATCTCGACTCTCGTTCCTCGACCCTCGACTCCTCCGCTCGGCATTTATCTCCACATCCCGTTCTGCCGGAAACGTTGCCATTTCTGTTATTTCAAGGTTTACACGGACAAGGATTCCGTGGCGATTCGCGCGTACATCGATTCGGCGTTGAAAGAGCTTTCGCTCTACGCGAAAAAACCGGTCATTGGCGGGCGCAGCGCGAACTTCGTTTATTTTGGCGGAGGCACGCCGAGTTACCTTTCCGTCGATCAACTCAAATATCTCACCGACGGAATGAAAAAAATCATCCCGTGGGACGGCGTCGAGGAAGTCACTTTCGAATGCGAACCCGGCACGTTGACCGATCACAAACTGAAAGCGCTGCGCGAAATGGGCGTCACGCGCTTGAGCCTCGGCATCGAAAACTTTTCCGACCATATCCTGGAAATCAACGGTCGCGCCCATCGGTCCAAGGAAGTGTTTCGCGCCTACGGCTACGCGCGCGAACTCGGCTTTCCGCAAATCAACGTCGATCTCATCGCCGGAATGGTCGAGGAAACCGATCCGAACTGGAAAGATTGCGTTGCGAAAACGATCGAGCTTTCTCCCGACAGCGTGACGATTTACCAGATGGAGATTCCCTATAACACGACGATTTATCAGGAAATGAAAGTGGCGGGAAAACTCGTCGCGCCCGTGGCTGATTGGGAAACCAAACGCGGCTGGGTCAAGTACGCCTTCGAGGAATTGGAAAAAGCCGGCTACACCATTGCCAGCGCATACACGGCTGTGAAGGGGAGCGCACGCGTCTCGCGTGCACCGTCGGGCGTCGCGCCCGACGACTCGTCTAAAAAAAACTCGACGGGACGCCTCGCCAGCACGCCGGAGGCGGGCGCTCTCCATTCAGAATCAAAATTCACTTATCGCGATAAACTTTGGGCGGGGGCGGATTTGCTTTCGCTGGGCGTGGCGAGCTTCGGTCATTTCAGCGGGACGCATTACCAGAATCACCACGAATTTGAAACTTACGTGAACAAAATCACGGCGGGCGAAATGCCCATTTTCCGGGCGCTGACGCCGACCGATGACGAAAAGCTCATTCGCGAATTCGTCCTGCAACTCAAGCTGGGCCGGTTGAGTTGTGATTATTTTCAAAAAAAGTTCGGGGTCGATCCGCGGCAACGGTTCGCTGTCCCGCTGCAAACGTTGGAGGATTGGGGCTTTGGAAAAGTGGAGGATGACATCGTGAGCCTGAATCGCGATGGCCTGCTCCAGGTCGATCGCTTACTCCACGAATTCTTTTTGCCGGAACACAAAAATGCGAGATATGCATAATCTTCAAAGCAAAACCGAGTCGGACGCCTTCGCGGCGCGACCGATTTTTTCCGACATTTACCCGCTCGACGAATTTTATCGCGAACGAAATGAGCCTTTGCCCGTCATCGGCCGGATTGCGCCGCCCGAAATGCCAGAGCCTTACAAATCTCTGCTGGTTCACGACGGCGACATGACCTCGAGGCTCGAGGCATTTCACGGCGACTCGATCTATATCAAGCTGCTTGCCCGGCACACCCACGAAAACGAATACTTCCGCGAGGTCGTTCTGCTGCTTAACAAGACCGGAAAGCCCGTCGAGTTTGGCGCCATCAAGATCGTGCTCGATTTGTTTCCCGTGGAGACGCAGAAGGAGATTTTGAAAGAGCACAGCCCGCTGGGCCACATCCTGAAGCAATTCGCCATTGAACATTCGAGCCGGCCCAAATCCTTTTTGACTGTCGCCCCGGATCAATTTATTAGCGGTGCGCTGAGATTAAATGGCGCGGCCTCGCTCTACGGACGGCGCAATACCCTCGTTGATCCGTGGGACAGGCCGCTTGCCGAAATTGTGGAAATTCTTCCTCCCTGAATCGCATGAACTCACAAAATCACTTTGACGCAATCATCCTCGGCGGCGGCCCGGCGGGTGCCTCCTCCGCCGCCATCCTTGCCGAGAAAGGCCACCGTGTGATCGTGCTGGAGCGCGAGAAATTCCCCCGCTATCACATTGGCGAATCGCTTTTGCCCTTCACCTTTTTTCCACTACAACGTCTTGGCCTGGTCGAGAAAATGCGCAGGTCTCAGTTCACCAAGAAATATAGCGTCCAGTTCGTGTCTCCCTCGGGAAAGGCGTCGCAGCCCTTTTATTTTGAAACACGTTACGAAAAAGACGTGTCGCAAACCTACCAGGTGCTTCGCTCCGAGTTTGACGAATTGCTCCTGAACAACGCCCGGCAAAAGGGCGCCACCGTTCGCGAAGAGATGAATGTGACGGAATTGCTGCGCGAGAACGTGCTCACAGCTTCGCAATGGCAAAGCCAGGAGGCGCCTGACCCTTCCACTGCCAGCAGGATGCCCGCAGCACGTTGCGTTGGGGTGCGCGCGAAAAACAAATCCGGGCAGATCGAAGAGTTTTTTGCACCGATCACGCTCGATTGTACTGGAAAGGAATCTTTTGCCGCAGCGCGCAACGGATGGCGGACGCCAGATCCCTACCTGAAAAAAGTTGCCGTCTGGACGTATTTCAAGGGCGCAAAGCGCGATGAGGGAATCGATGAAGGCGCGACTACCGTGGCGTTTGTTCCTGACAAAGGTTGGTTCTGGTACATTCCGCAGCACCACGACATGGTCAGCGTTGGCGTTGTGGCCGAGGGAAAATACCTGACACGGGGCGGAGTGAAGGATCTGAGCCAGATATTCGCGCGCGAAGTGGAGCAAAATCTTTGGATCAAAAAATATCTTTCCCCGGGCCAACAGACCGGTCCGTATTTCATCACCAACGAGTTTTCTTTTCATTCACGCCATTGCGCAAGCGACGGTTTGCTTCTCGTGGGCGACGCCTTCAGCTTTCTCGACCCGGTGTTTTCCTCTGGCGTTATGCTGGCGCTCAAAAGCGGCGTCATGGCCGGAGACATCGTTTCTGAAGCGATCCATGCCAACGATTTTTCTCCGGGACGTTTCGCGGAATACGGTCGCTACATGCGGGAAGGAATCGAAAACATGCGCAAGCTGGTTTACGCGTTCTACGATCCCAATTTCAGTTTTCGTAAATTAACCGCCAAGCACCCTGAACTGGCGGGTGACGTCACTGATTGTCTTTCCGGCGATGTAAATAAGGACTTTTCCAGATTGTGGACCGCAGTGGGAGAATTCTGCGAGGTTCCGGGCGATCTGCCTTACGGTCAACCGCTCGAAACTCATCTGGCTGCGGTCGAGAATCGTTAGCGGTCATCGCAGGCGTTGACATGATTCGAGTTCAAATCTCGACTCGGGCCCGCAATTTCCAACCATGAAATCCGACGCGAAAAATTCCACCGCCCTTCTCAAAAAACTTGGACTCAAGGACACCAATCCCGGCGCCTTCTGCGGCGAATGGCTCGGGAGCGGGCGGATTTTGAAGAGCGTCTCGCCCATCGACGGGAAAACGTTGGCGCACGTCCGAGTGGCGACTCCGGCCGAATACGAATCGACGATTTGCTGCGCGCAAACTGCCTTTGCAAACTGGCGCAATGTTCCCGCTCCAAAACGCGGCGAAGTCATCCGCCAACTCGGCAACGCATTGCGCGCTGCCAGGAAAGATCTCGGAAAACTTGTCACGCTCGAGACGGGAAAAATCCTCGCGGAAGGAGACGGCGAAGTTCAGGAAATGATTGATATCTGCGATTTCGCGGTCGGGCTTTCCCGCCAGCTTTACGGGCTGACCATCGCGTCGGAGCGTCCCGAGCACCGCATGATGGAGCAATGGCATCCTCTCGGCGTGGTGGGAATCATCAGCGCGTTCAATTTCCCCGTAGCGGTCTGGGCGTGGAACACCGCCCTCGCCGTGATTTGCGGCGACGCCACGATTTGGAAACCGTCGGAAAAAACACCGCTCACTGCCATTGCCACGATCAAAATTGCCGAGAAAATTTGCCGCGCGAACCAGGTTGACCCGGCAATCTTTTGCCTCGCAATTGGCGATCAAAAACTCGGCGTGCGCCTGGCAAGTGACCGGCGCGTTCCGTTGATTTCCGCGACTGGTTCGACCCGGATGGGTCGTGCGGTCAGCGAAATCGTTTCACGCCGCCTTGGAAAAACTCTTCTGGAACTCGGCGGCAACAACGGAATCATCGTCGCCCCGAGCGCGGATCTGGATCTCGCCATCCCGGCGATTTTATTCGGCACGGTTGGGACGTCGGGCCAGCGCTGCACCTCCACGCGGCGCATGTTTGTTCACGAATCCATCCAGGACGAACTGACAAATCGTCTCGTCGTCGCTTACCAACAAGTGCCGATTGGCAATCCGGTTGACCCCAAAACTCTGCTGGGCCCGCTGATTGATTCCCGCGCCGTCGTGGAAATGCAAGCTGCAATGAAACAGCTTCAGCGCGAGGGCGGGAGAATTCTATACGGCGGCGAAAAATTGCGCGGCCCAAATTTTCCCGGGGGCGGCTATGTTCGTCCCTGCATCGCGATGGCCAGGGCGGATTTTAAAATCGTCCAGCAGGAAACCTTCGCTCCCATTCTTTATTTGATTGCCTATCGCGACATCGAGGAAGCTATCGCCGCGCACAACGCTGTTCCGCAAGGCCTGAGCTCGGCGATCTTCACCAACGAACTGCGCGAAGCGGAATTATTCCTGTCGAGTCGCGGAAGCGATTGCGGGATCGCTAACGTCAATATCGGCACCAGCGGCGCGGAAATCGGCGGCGCATTCGGCGGCGAAAAGGAAACGGGCGGCGGCCGGGAAAGCGGGAGTGATTCCTGGAAAAATTACATGCGCCGCCAAACCGTCACGATCAATTACTCGAAAGAACTGCCACTCGCGCAGGGAATTAAATTCGGCGGGAGCGCTACAGTCTAAAAATGGCCGCCTCAATCAGCACCATTGCTTTATGAAACGATTCCGGGGTTTTCTGACAACCTTCATGGCAGGAATTCTTGTTCTAATGATTGGATGTCCCGGCCTCTATGACTCAAAGCGGCGAATGATTGCTAACAGGAATCTGCGCGATGCACCGAGTGACGCTACACAGCAGGCGTTGGCGGAATCCAAGAAAGCAGATACAAGAGACATTGCCCTATTTGAAATTATAATGGCAGGTCTCCTCGGCACATCAATTCTCGTAAACAGGCGGTTGAACGTTCGTTCGGGATAAACCTCCGCGTCGCTTAATGGTTAAATCCTAATTGATTCGCCGCAGTCTTTCCTTAATGTTAAATCAGCGATTATGAGCGCTGGATTAACAGAAACCTCACTCGAAAAACCCACGAATTCCGCCGCTCCATACGACCCGAAAAAATTCGATTGGCCGCTCGCTTTTGAGGCGGAAAATTTCCTGCGCGATCGGATCAAAACTTTTCTGGCGAACAACTCCTTTGCAGCGCGGTTGGCGGACCGAATGCAACGCGAATCCGGCACGGATTTTTTCGAGTGGATCGATCACCTTGTCCTTGCGCCGGAGGACGAAACTCCGTTGCGCCAAGCGGGATTTGAAACCCAAAACGTTGAGACGCCCGATGGCGAAATCGTCCTGCACCATCCGCGCGCCATCCTGCCGCGGGTGCTTTTGCGAGCGGGCGAAAAGCAAAGTCCTGCCGTCATCGCGCTGCGTCCGGAATTCATCGCCGATTTTTTGCACGCGCATAATCTCACCGCGACGCCTGAAGGAGAGCCTTTTTCCCGCTATCGCCGCGTGGTGATTGCAGAAGAAAATGGCGCGCGCCTGGAAGTGATCGAGCGTCACGCGTATCCCGGTTTCATCCCCGCGGCGCTGCAGAACGATGAACTGAAAAACATCGTCAAGGCGAAAGAAATTTGGCGGACGCGCGTCCGGCAATTTGCCAATGCCGCAGAAGGCTTCGCCCTCGCCAATCGGGTGCTCGACCAATCGCTGGAACTGGTCGGTCGGGATTTATCCTGTGAATTTTATTTTGCGGAAGAGCGCGCCGACTGGGAAAGACGCAATCGCGCCGCGCGCATCCAAAAGCGTCGCCAAGATGCGCTCGGCCTTGGTTGGGGAAATCACGACCATCACACCTTCCGCAGCTCGCGCGGACATTTCGTGGACCTGATCGCATTCCTGTCTCGACTCGGCATGGAAAAACGGGAGCGCTATTACGCCGGGTCCGAGGCAGGTTGGGGCGCGCAGATTTCCGAGCAATCCGTTGTGGGCATCGTTGTGTTCGCTGATGTCGATCTGATGCCGGACGAGACGCAAATCGATTTTTCGTCCACTCGGCTTGCGCCCGCCTCGAGGCTTGTCACGGTCGGGCTGTGGATCGGTTTGCATGGCGAGAGTTTTCTCGACGCGGGAATGCATCATCTCGAAGCGCGCTTTGAATTCGCCCTGCTGCGCGAACAATTGAAGGAGGAAGGCGTGAACACGATGAATCCGTTCTCGAACTTTGAGTTTTTGCGCCAGGCTTTCACCGAGGGTGAACGCTGGAAGGTTTCCCGCGATCGCGCCGAAAAACTTCTCCAGTCCAAGCTGATCACGCCTGGGCAATTTGAAAAGTTCCTGGGCGAAGGCGCGATTGGCAGTCACCTGGAAAATTTGCAACGCCACGGCGGGTTCAAAGGTTTTAACCAAAAATCCGTGAGCGTGATCATCGCCGGGACGGACCCAAGGAAGCAGCATTTCGCCGCCTGACGCGTGCAGTAATCGAACGAAAAGCCCGCTCCTGAAACTGCGAGAAATAGGAGTTGAGATTCCTCTCGACCAAATCTACGAGCGGACGGCGGCAGGGAAGAAACAGGGTGGCGATTGCCAACCGACGAGCAGGTTTCTCCGGGAACTTTTCTCCTGGGCTGCTTTGGGAAGCATCGCGGGAATTATCCTTTTGATGCGTGACAGTGTCCCGCGAGTTCTCAATCGTATCGCCCGATGTTTGCGGCAATACTGACAACAATTCTTTGGGCCGTCTCCGTTGTCTGCGCGCATCGCTCCGCCAAAATGATCGGCGGAAGCGAAGCCAATTTCTGGCGGCTCACCGTCGCCACCACGCTCCTCGGCGCGTGGGCCTATGGCTTCGGGCAAAGGCTGGAGGGCGAATCGTTCCTGCTGTTTTTTTGGAGCGGCGTGGTGGGAATCGGCTTTGGCGATGTGGCGCTGTTCCAGGCGTTGCCGCGCATGGGTTCGCGCGTGACGATCTTGATCATCCAATGCCTTTCCGCCCCGTTCGCCGCCTTCATCGAGTGGATTTGGATCGGCACGAAATTGACCACCGCGCAAATGCTCTGCGGCATTGTTATTCTCTGCGGCGTTTCGCTCGCGTTAACGCCTTTGAAACATCTCAATTTAAACCGGCGGCAAATGATGATCGGAACTTCCTTCTCCGTGCTGGCCGCGCTGGGAAATTCCTTCGGCGCCGTGCTCTCACGAAAAGGTTACGTGGCGATGACTGATCCCAGCCAAACCATCGATGGCGGCACGGCTGCGTTTCAACGCTTGATCGGCGGGCTGCTGGTCGCTGGCCTTTGGCTGCTGATCGTCAAACGGGGGACGCAGTCGCCGTCGCGCTTTGCCTCGGCGGGTGAGAAGTGGCGCAAAGTCTGGCCGTGGGTGTTGGCCAACGGATTTGCCGGACAGACGCTCGGCAACACGTTTTATCTCCTGGCGCTCAAGCACACTCCCACAGGAATCGTGATGCCGATCATCGCGACCACGCCGCTGGTTGTGATCCCTTTCGCGCGCTGGATGGAGGCCGAGAAGCCCACCGCACGATCGGTGTTCGGCGCGGTCATCGCGGTGCTTGGAGTGATTGGATTGGTTATGGCAAAATGAAACGCGCGATGAAACCGAGCCTTGAACTGAACAACGTCGTTTTGCTTGGGAGAACCTTCGAGGAATACACCCGCTACTTCGGTCTCCAGCCCGAATCATGGCGCGGGAAAAAGATTCTCGACGTCGCTTCCGGCGTCAGTTCGTTTTGCGCCGAGGCCAACGCGCAAGGCCTGGAGGTCACGGCCTTCGATCCGATCTACGACTGGACTCCGGAAGAAATCCGTGTGCGTTGCGAAAAAAATTTGGAGTTGGTCGCTCGAGAAATCGGCGGAGTGGCTGCTTACAAATGGGATTTTTACAAGAACCCGGAGGGAATGCGGCATTATCGAGAGTGTGCGTATCGGGCCTTTCTTCTTGATTTCGCGAGCGCAAAAGGTGACCGATACATCGCTGGCCAACTTCCACTCACACCATTTCCCGACAAAGAATTTGCCCTCACGCTCGTTTCCTATCTCCTTTTCGTTTACGAGGAGCAATTGGATTACGAGTTCCATCGGGCGGCGCTGGCCGAACTCTTGCGCATCACGGCGGGGGAGGTCCGGATTTATCCATTGGTGAATTTCAAGGCCGGGCGTGCGGCATTCGTCGATCGGGTCAAGGCGGACCCGGCCTTTGCCGACTGTGAATTCGAGGAAGTTGGAACCGATTTCGAATTCCTCCGCAACTCCAATTCATTTTTGAGAATTCAAAAGTTGAACCGCGCCGCCCATTGAATTTAATTCCTACCGGACGTGATTGATACCACTGAAAAACTGACGGAGTTCCTGGCGCGCCTGCGCGGTGCGAAATGGGTCGCGCTCGACACGGAAGCAGACAGCCTTCACGCCTATCCCGAGAAGCTCTGCCTGATCCAGGTCAGCATCGCCGGCTCGGATGACCTGATCGATCCGCTCTCGAAAATTGATTTGTCACCACTCTGGGCCGAATTGCAGCAACACGAATTGATTTTTCATGCGGCGGATTACGACTTGCGGCTCCTGCGCAAGAATCACCAGTTCGTTCCCGAAAAAATTTTCGACACCATGCTCGCGGCGCGCCTGTTGGGCGAAAAAGAATTCAGCCTGACCATCCTCGTCGCGAATTTCCTCGCCGTGCAACTGGAGAAAGGCTCACAGAAAGCCGACTGGGCGCAACGTCCCTTGACCGGGCGCATGGAAGATTACGCGCGCAACGACACCCGCTACCTGAAACCGCTCTCCGATATCTTGCGGGCCAGACTGGAAGGGAAAGGCCGGATCGATTGGCACCGCGAATCCTGCGCGCGGTTGATCGCCGAGTGCTCGGCGCTTCCAGCCGGCGACAACGAATCCTGGCGCATCAAAGGCAGCAGCAGGCTGGGCCGCGTGCCGCTTGCGGTCCTGCGCGAACTGTGGCGCTGGCGCGAGCGCGAAGCCATCGCGGCCAACAAGCCGCCCTATTTTATTTTAAGTCACGAAGTGCTGGTGGAAATCGCAGCCGCAGCGGGAACCGACCGGCTTTGGCTCGATCTTTTGCCCCGGCATTTGAGCACACGGCGCAGCCAGGAATTGGAGCGCGCAGTGGAGAGCGGCCTAAAAGTCTCCCCTGCGGAACAGCCGGAGATCATTCACATCATCACGCCGCGGCCGACAGAGAAGGAAAAACAGCATTTTCTGGAATTGAGCAAACGGCGCGATGCGGCGGCCAGCCAATTGCAGATTGATCCAACACTGATCGCCAGCCGCGCGACGCTGGGGTTGCTTGCACATGGCTGGGCGGAGCATTCCCAGAATCTGATGAAGTGGCAGCGCGATTTGCTCACGTAGTTCCAGTAGAAATAATTGCCGGACTTACATCGAATTCAGGCGGCTTCCTTACTTTGCGGCCCCAAGATTTTCAATCCAGCGCCCAGTGCTTTGCGCGTAGTTGGCGAAGATTTTCGAGCCCATGGTTTGCCGCAAACTCTTCTCCGTCTCCGTCTGAATTGCTTTTAAAGCAGCGATCTGATCACGTTCTGCGACCGTGGAGTTTGCCAATAAATTCCGCCGTTCCTCCTCGGCAATCTGCTTGATGTCAAAAATGGTTTGCGCGGTCGAGATGGGCAACTCGTAAACCTCGGCAAAAACACAGGCATTTCGAAAATCAGGATTCTGCGCCCGCTCGTATTCGGCATAGCGGGCATCGCCCAATTGGCGTTTGAGTTCATCCTGGATTTCCTTTTGCGCAACCTCGGAACTGCTGGCGTCCGCGAATTTTTCCCCGGCCGCTTTCTGCAATTCGTAGATTTGCCGGAACTCCGCCTCGCTTGGATTGAAGCCAATCAGGTCACCGCGCAATTTGTCCGCAGTTTCAGAAGTGCGGAGCTCGAATTCCGCGAGCTCCGAGCCCGATAAAATCTTCGCAAGCGTCTCCTTCCGTTGTTCCTCAATTTTGCGCAAGGCTTCCTTTTCGGCTTCTGCGGGCAGACCATTGGCCGCCTCGAGGATTCGTTCTTTCATTCCTTCGATCTCGTCGCGCAACGCGAGAACCTCGCTTCGCTTATCCTCCGGTAAAAAACTGAGACGCCGCTCGTCCTCGTTCGTATCCACGAAATATTTATTGATCTCGCGCTCGTAATTGATCCCGAGCAGATCCCGCAGGACGGCGGGAATCTCCTTATCGATCGCCGCGAGTTGCTTTTCGCGTTCCTCCAGTTGACGCGCGTTAAGCTTTCGTTTTTCGTCGGTTTCCCAGAACTTGAACTCCCGCCCATTGTGATAAAACTGCCCCCGCCGCGCCGAGTAGAGTTTCAGGATGTCGGTGAGAATAATGTCCTTGATCGTGCTTTCCGGGCAGCCGATGGCGCGCAGGTTGGCGATGTATTTCCGGTAGTCACCTGACTCGACTTCGCGCCAATGAAACTGGTTGGTCATGTAAACCATGCGGGGACCGTTAGGCTCAGAAATTTTCGGAGGCGTCCTGAGGCTCGGCAACTTCACTTTTTCGCGAGTAACTTCGGGTGATACGTTTGTGGAACGGGCGGAGGGTTTTCCGGTGAAATAATAAAAGCCCGCGGCGATCAACACCGCGTTCAGCAAAATCAGGAAAGTGAGTTGTCTGGCTTTCATCGAATACAACCACCATAGCGAAATCCGATTGTCCGTCGAGTCGCGACTGGCGAAACTGTAGCCGCCGACGGGAGGAGGCGGAGAATTCGCGCAACCTTCCACGCCTCGGCTCGCCACTTTGTCGGCCACTTCGCTACCGCACAATCTCGAATGCGAAGCCCTTGAGATATTCCGTCTCGGAAATCGCCGGGATAATAGGATGATCGGGCGATTGGCTGTAAGTGGCCACGCGCCGCAAAATCCGCCGCGCATCGTAGGCCGCTTCGAGAATCACCTGCTGAAACATCACTGCGTCCACATGATGGGAACAGCAAAACGTGGCCAAAGTTCCACCGGTTTTCAAAAGTTTCAGCGCGCGCAAATGGATTTCCTTGTAGCCCCGCATCGCATCGGGAATGGCCGATCGACTGCGTGTGAACGACGGCGGATCTAGAATAATTCCGTCGAACTTCGGGACCACCCTTTCGTGAGGCTTCACTGCGGTTTGCGCTTTCAACCAATCGAAGACGTTCACGGTTTCGAATGAACATTTACCTGCGAGATGATTGGCTGCGGCATTGCGCGTGGCTGCCGCAATGGCATCCGCGCTTTGGTCGAGCATGTGAACCTGCGTGGCGCCCGCCCGCGCGGCGTGCAAACCAAATCCGCCAAGGAAAGTGAAACAATCGAGGACGTTTCCGCCCTTCATGAGATCAGCGACCTTTTGATAATTGACCTGTTGATCGAGGTACAAGCCGGTTTTGTGTCCGCCCGAAATATCGACCTCGAATTCCAACCCGTTCAGCTGGATTTTTACGGGATCAGGCAGCTTTCCAAACAAAACTCCGTTCGCCTCGGCCATGCCCTCGAACTTGCGAAAGGAGCTTTCGCTCCGCTCGGAGATGGCGACCGGCGAAAAAATCTTCTGGAGCGCGGCGACGATCATCGCTTTGCGCTGGTCCATCCCGAGCGACGAGGTTTGGATCACCAGGACATGTTCATATTTGTCGATGATCAGGCCGCTGAGAAAATCGCTCTCGGCGTTGACCACGCGAAAAGAAGTCGCCCCCGGCATGTGTTTGGTCCGGAGGGCGAGTGCCCCGCGGATTTGTTGCTCGAAGAATTCACGCGTCACGTCCACGCGTTCCGTCGTGAGCAGGCGCACATTGATCTTGGACTTGAAATTGTAAAAGCCCGTGCCGAGAAAGCGCTGGCGATGATCTTTTACCTGGACGAGATCGCCGTCGTTGGCAGGAGCGGTAAGACGCAAAATCGCGCCATTGTAAATCCACGGATGCCCGCCCACGATGCGGTCAGCTTCCCCGGGCCTCAGTAAAACAGTAGGTAATGTATCCATATTTTTGTAAACAGAGCGGGGAACATCTTACAGAACGACCGGAAGCGCAAGATGCGCACGCCCGAGATTTCAATGCGAAAGTTTCTGGCGCGAGTTTCTCAACGAACGGTATCGTGGGACGCCTTTGAAACCGATATGAAAATTCAACATGCGCTCGTCTCCGTTCTTCTTCTGGGAATTATCGGCTGTTCGAATTTTCAAACATCCCGCCCGGCTTTTCGCGTGCTGACCTACAACATTCATCACGGCGAAGGCTTGGATCAGCGTGTGGATCTCGCACGCATCGCTGAGCTGATCCGCCGCGAGAAAGCTGATATCGTCGCCCTGCAGGAGGTGGACAAAGGGGTCGCGCGCACGACACGGCAGGATTTCCCTGCGGAACTCGCAAACCTGACCGGGATGACCGTTTATTTTGATCGCAACATTGTTTATCAGGGCGGCGATTACGGGAATGCCGTGCTGACCCGATTTGCGATCAAGGAAAAGAAAAACACGCATTACAAAATGCTAAGGCAAGGCGAGCAGCGCGGTGTGCAGCAACTCGTCCTGAGCGTCCATGGCAAAGACCTTTTATTCATGAACACACATATTGATTACCGGCGAGATGACGCGGAACGATTGATCAATGCCGGTGAACTGGAGGAAATCGTGGCCGCTGCCGGAAAAATGCCAGTGGTGCTCTGTGGAGATTTCAATGATTCG
>JBDSIW010000068.1:0-3085 GCA_039917795.1 Verrucomicrobiota bacterium
CGTGATCGAATCGTTTGAAAAAATTGTGAAGAAACTGCGGGGCATGTCGCCGATGTGGGATGAATTTGAAAAAGGCGAAATTGATTCCGTGATTGCACCAACAGGCCGAGGCAAATCGTTCTCCCAACACGCAGCGGATGTTTCAGGTAAAGCGGCGCACTGACCCAGTGCTCAATGGTAAGGGCGATGGGATTCATTGCGTTGAAGTGCCGGGCTATTTTCAGGCGTCCTGCCAGGACGGTGAATGAGGACAATAACGAGGAATGCTCATCGCGGGCACGCGCGGCGGAAATCCATCTTTTCACTTTTTCGCCAGCCTGTTATTTTCGCACCTTGCACAATCAATCATTCGCATCCTTTATTTTCGTCTGTTGCCTCGGCGCATTTTTTCAACCCGTCGCCCGGGCGGAATCGACCGCCAACATTTTTCATTTTCGCACACCGCTGCCTTTGGTTTTCTGGGTGGAAAACGCCTCCGCTGCCAAAGGAATTGCCGGACAGGAATGGATCAGCGCTTCGGTCGGCGCGAGCACGAACCGGGTTGAACTCGGAAATAGAATTGCCATTCAGCTTCAACTCGGGACGGAGTTGAAATCGATCCTGATGGGTCGCTCAGCCAAGTGGTCGCGAACCGTCGCTCCGGGCGTCTTCATTTTGCAAACTGCCGACGCGTTGACTTCAAGCATCGAGGCCGACGCGATGGCCCGATTGCCGGGCGTCTTGGCAAGCTATCCCGTCATGCGGCGCCCGGCTGAGCTGCATGGCCCGTACGCCCGCAAACCGAATGACCGGTATTTTTCCGGCGACTCTTCATTTTTGGGGCAATGGAATTTAGAGAATCGTAGCCCAACCACAGGTTTGTCCGCGGGAGCTGACATAAACGTGCGCGCGGCGTGGCCTTTCAGCCTCGGCGAAGGAGTCACAGTCGCCGTGGCAGACACCGGGGTGGAATTAAGCCACGTTGAGCTGACAAACCAGGCGAATGGAACACTCCATTTTAATTTTGCTGATCAATCGACCAATACGCTGCCGGCTCGTTCCGCGGCCGCCGCCCACGGAACGGAAGTCGCTGGATTAATTCTTGCCCAGTCGAACAATGGCCGGGGCATCGCGGGCGTTGCGCCCAAAGCTCACCTCGCCAGCTGGGCTATTTTCTCTTCCAACCTGCTTCTCGCGAGCGATGAGCATTTAATGGATATGTATCAATACGCTTCCAACGCCGTCGCCGTGCAAAACCATAGCTGGGGAAATTCGGGCAGGTCTCTCGCGCGACCCGGTTTATTGGAGAGCATTGGAATTTCCAACGCGGTGACCTTTGGGAGATTTGGCCGTGGCGGCGTCATGGTTCGCTCTGCGGGAAATGGACGGCTCGATGGCGCCAATAGCAATGACGATGGCTACCCGTCTGATCCGCGAGTGATCGCTGTCGCCGGGGTGGGATACGACGGACGCTTCGCGAGTTACAGCGAGCCGGGCGCGTGCCTTTTGGTCGCCGCGCCGAGTGGAGAAATTAAAACGCGGCTGTTCACCACTGATTTGATCGGGACGGCCGGGGCGAACGCGATCAGTTTTCGAAGCCCCTTTGAGGATTTGTCCGATTACGCTTTTGACATCCCGGGTTACGATTTGGGTTTCAGCGGCACTTCCGCCGCCGCGCCGGAAATCGCGGGCATCGCTGCGTTGATGATTTCTGCAAACACGAACCTGACGTATCGCGACGTCCAACAAATTCTGATTTTTTCCGCGCGGCACTTTGATTTCGACGATCCTGATTTAGCCACCAACGGCGCGGGCTTCCACGTCAGCCACAACCTCGGGTTTGGTGTTCCCGATGCGGGTTACGCAGTTCGGCTGGCGAAGAACTGGCCGCTGCGACCTGCCAAAACCAATTTGCTCGCGGCCATCAATACTTCCACAGCCATTCCCGACGGCGGATTGCGCGTGCTGGTTTCCGGTGACAATCTGCCGGCGGCTTTGGCCTCGATCGCGGCCGCCCCGAGCCTTGGGCCGCACGCCGATTCACCCACCGCAATTCTTCCGTTGGTGAATGTGGGGCTGGTGACCAACTCAATCTCGCTGAATCTCACGAACAAAGGCGCGTTGATCCAGCATGGGACAAATTCGGATTACACTTTTGAAATCACCAAAGCCGCGCAGGCGGGTGCCGCGTTCGCCGTGGTGTTTTTCTATTCCGATGATGGCGTTCCTTCCGCGATGCTCGGGACGGATTATGTTCCGATCCCGGCGGTGATCATCGGGCAAACCAAAGGGGCCGCGTTGCGGAATTATTTGCAGACAAACACGACCGCCACCGCTCAGATTCGGCTGAACGTCGCGAATTTTTCTTTCAACATTCCCGAGACACTCGCCTGCGAACATGTCGGCCTGCACGTCTCGCTCAATCACCCTTCGCGCGCAGACTTGCGCATCACGCTTCTTTCTCCGCAGGGCACGCGCAGCGTCCTGCAAAGGGTCAACGGCGATATCGACGCCGCGCCGACCGATTGGACTTTTTGGTCCACACATCATTTTTACGAGAGCAGTGCGGGAACGTGGACGGTTTCAGTCAGCGACGAATTTCCTGGTCTCACCGGATCGGTCCAGGGGCTGGAACTGATCATCAATGGCGTTGCGATCGCCGACACTGACCACGATGGACTGGACGACAACTGGGAACTGGCTCATTTCGGATCGCTGGCGGCCAATCCGAAAGACGACCCGGACAAAGACGGAAACAACAATGCGCGCGAGCAAATCCTGCAAACGGATCCCAATGCGCCGGACGTGAATTTTCAGCTCGACCTCTCGAGCATCAATGAAAATTTTGCCCGACTCAGCTGGCCGAGCAGTGAAGCATTTAGCTACGAAGTGCAAGTCGGGAGCAACGTCGCTTCGTTGGGCTTCATCACGAATGTCGTGGGGAAATTTCCCGAAACGGAATGGATCACGCGCTACACCAATTCGACGCCGCAATTCTTCCGGGTTCGAGCCGTGCCGAAACCTTGACGACGAAGATTGATCTCTATCTCCCTCCGCCCAGGTGGGGTGCGTCACTCCGTGCGCGCCGTTCGTGCCAGATCCAATA
>JBDSIW010000069.1:0-3335 GCA_039917795.1 Verrucomicrobiota bacterium
TTCTCATTTATCTCGCGTTTGTCTTCCTTGGAGCCGCACTGATGGCCCCTCCCATTTACAAATTGAGCCAGGGGGCCGCACGCCAAAGTCCGTTCCTCCATTCAACGTTCCAGACCCTTTCCCGCCAGCCGTTTCATCGCTACGTCAATCGTTGCCTCATTGCCTTGGCGTTGGTTGGTCTGTGGCCCTTCCTTCGCAGTTTGGGAATACGTCAGTGGAAGGATTTGGGCTTTGCGCCCCTCCGTCTTCATTGGAAGAAAGCTGTCGCCGGTTTTTTTACCGGCTTCTGCTCTTTGGCAATCCTGGCCGCCTTGTCGATTCTCTCCAAAACTCGAACGTTGGACCTATCCCAATCCGGGGGCGCGCTCGCGGGCAATTTATTCGGGGCCCTGCTGACGGGCATCGTCGTGGCGCTACTCGAGGAAACGCTTTTTCGCGGCGCGCTCTTCGGAACATTGCGCAATGGGCAGCCTTGGAAAAGGGCCCTTTTCATCAGCTCGATGGTTTATGCGCTGGTTCATTTTTTCGCCAAGGCCGCGCCGCCCACCTCTGTGAATTGGCTTTCCGGTTTCGTCACGCTCGGCGAAATGTTGCGCGGCTTCGCGGATTTTCAAACGCTGGTGCCGGGGTTTTTCAACCTGCTGCTTGTTGGTTCGATTCTCGCGCTGATGTTTCAATTGACGGGTAATTTGTATTTTCCCATCGGGCTGCACGCGGGTTGGATTTTCTGGTTGAAATCGTACGGCTTGCTGACCAATCGGGTTTCCGGCACCAACCTCTGGCTTTGGGGCGGCGCGAAAATGATCGATGGCTGGCTGGCCACGACCATCCTCTTCGTGACCCTCGCGCTCTTGTTTCGTTTTTATCCCAAGCCAATCCCAAATTCCCATGCCGCCCAGTAATCCATCGATCCTCGGACGATGGCTGAACACCGGCCTGAGCTTTTTTTACCCCGAGAATTGCCAGATTTGCCACGAACACCGCGCCACTCCGGCGGAAGGTTATGTTTGCGTGGATTGCTGGACAGACGTGCGGTTTATTCAAGAACCCTCTTGCCAGCGCTGCGGTCTGCCCTACGAGGGAGAAATCACCGGCGTCTTCGAATGCTCAAATTGCCGGGAGATGGATCTGCACTTTATCTCCGCTCGCTCTGCCGTAGTCGCGCGTGGCTTGGTTCTGGACGTCATTCATCGTTATAAATATTCACGTGCGCTTTGGTTCGAACCGTTCCTCGCCGACCTGCTGAATCGGCAGGCGCAGCCCGCCCTCGAAAATCAGAAGTGGGATCTCATCGTGCCCGTTCCGCTCCACGCCTTGAAACAGCGGGAGCGGGAGTTCAACCAGGCGGAGCGCCTCGCGCGCCAGCTTTCCCGCGTCACCCGCATCCCCATGTCCGCGAAACTCCTGGAACGCGTGGAATTCACCCGCACGCAAACAGCCCTCACCCGCACGCAACGCGCCGACAACGTTCGCCACGCCTTTCGCATCCGCAAAAAAACACGGCTCGACGGCCAGCGAATTATTTTGCTGGACGACGTATTAACGACTGGCGCAACCACCAGTGCGTGTGCCAAGGTCTTGCAGAAAGCGGGCGCGGGAGAAATTTGCGTTTGGACGGTCGCGCGCGGACTTTGATCGGATAAACACGGCTAAAATAAAAGTGGTTCAACCCCGGACTTAACGATTATTCTTCCCAAGAAAATGGCTACCACTTCATTGACCAAAAAAACCCTCGGGCTGGAGACGAGCGAACCGGCAGTCACGCCTCCACCCACGGGTTCCGAAACCACTTTCGTGAAGAAGCCGAAACTCGGCGGCTCCAAGTCCAAGAAACGCGAGATTCCCGAGGGGCTTTGGACGAAATGCCCGAAGTGCAACAGCATGGTCTATGACAAGGAGCTGGACGAAAACCTGAAGGTCTGCCCGACATGTTCCTATCATTTCCAGATCAGTTCGCGCGAGCGGATTAATTCTCTCGTGGAAACCTGCACCTTCGAGGAAATGGACGCCGAGATGACGAGCGTCGATGTGCTGGAATTCACGGGTGCCGCTTCCTACACCAGCAAGCTGGAAAGCTATCAAAAATCCACCGGGCTGAAGGACGCAGTCGTCACCGGCATCGGTCGAATCGGGCAGCATCGTGTCGCCTTGGGCGTGATGGATTTTAGTTTTCTTGGCGGCTCAATGGGTTCTGTAGTGGGCGAAAAACTGACGCGCCTGATTGAAGCAGGAACGGGAAAGGGTTTGCCGGTCATCATTATTTCCAGCAGCGGCGGCGCGCGCATGTATGAGGGCATGTTCAGCCTGATGCAAATGGCCAAAACCTGCGGCGCGCTGGCTTACCACGCAAAAAACAAACTGCCCTACATCAGCGTCCTGACCAATCCAACTTACGCCGGCGTCATGGCGAGTTATGCGAGCGTGGGCGATCTGATCCTTGCTGAACCAGGAGCGGCGATCGGATTCGCCGGGGCGCGTGTGATCAAGGATACGACTCAGGCCGAATTGCCGCCGGGATTTCAAACAGCGGAATTTCTCCTCGACCATGGGCTGATTGATTCCATCGTTCCGCGCGCCGAAATGAAATCGCGACTTGCGGCGTATATGGATTACTTGATGGAAGCGCGCGAAAAATTTGCAGCGCTTGGATGACCGTACGGAGCTTCGGAGAAAATTTGCACCGCGTCACGCCTACGCCCATCGCTTTTCAATCCTCGGAAGGCTTCATTACTTCGATTTGAAGGTCTTAGCCTGCTTGAGCGTGCCGGACTTATCGTAGGTCTTCCACTCTCCCACTTTCTTTCCCTCTTCATAAGAACCCTCATCCCACAGTTGGCCGTTCTCGTAATAACGCCTCCAAAGCCCGACTTGCTTACCGTCCTTGAAAGCCCCCGCTTGAAGAGGCTGCCCGTTCTCGCGCCACCATTCCCAGTGCTCCTCCAATTCGCCAGCCCGATACTTGCCAACTGCCTTGAGTTTGCCGTTGCGGAAGAACCATTGCCACTTGCCGTCGCGCTTGCCGCCCTTCAAACGTCCTTCGCCAGATAAACCGCCGTCGGTGAAAAGCTCTTTGGTAGGCCCGTCAGAATTCTTGCCGCTTGGTTTCATTATTTCAAAATGCCTGTGCGAAGACGCTTAGTCACTATGCCTGGACGCGATGGCGCACAAACTGGTGCACATTCTCTGGCACATGATCAAGTTTAATGATCCCACGGTGTGGGCGGCTGCCGAAGAAAAACTGAAGAAGAAAAAGCTCCACCGCCTCGAACAAACCGCCGCCACCCTCGGCTATAAACTGACATGCGCCTCAACGACTTAAACGCCTAGTTTCTTAT
>JBDSIW010000070.1:0-10611 GCA_039917795.1 Verrucomicrobiota bacterium
GGAACGGCAGTATCAACCGGACCAATCGCCGAGGAGGGGTAAACCGGAAGCCAGTTTGGAGCAACCCGGTCAACCCAATTTGCAGAATGTTGAACGGGCGAACCAGCTCGAAGCACAGCAGCAGGCGGAATCGCAACAGCGCGCCAATGCCGCAGCCATTGAGGCTCGTGGAGAATCGCAACGAAACGACCGAGCCCAGGAGAGGTCGCAACAAGAGGCCCAGCGGAATGCGAACGCTGCGGCGAGAGTTAGAGAAAATCCTCAGCAAAACGCCGCCGTTAATGACTGGCGGGCGCAACAGGAGGTTCAGCGAGGGAGACCCGATCAACGAAGCGGGCTGGGAGCTAATTCGACCGGCAGAGATCGCGGAGAACGCGAAAAGGGCGGGGCGCGGCTTTTGCGAAAACAGCTCTAGTCAAGAGTTGGCGATGATTGATTTTCCCCGAAATATTTGTGGAGGACTTTTTCCACGACCCCTTCCAATTCACTCTGCCGGACCGGCTTTACGAAAAACGATTTTGCCCCCAGCGCCGCGGACCGTTCTTCGTCAGCCGGATCGGTCGAGCCGGTCAGCACAACGACCGGAATCTTTCCGTAGAGGGGACTGCTTTGCAGCCAGGCCATCAGTTCAAAGCCATCGAGGACCGCCATTTTTAGATCGACGAAAAGGAGGTCTGGCATGGACCGGAGTTGATAGGGGGAATTGCCCGCAATATATCGTTCGGCTTCCTCGCCATTGGTCACAGAGTCCACTTCCTTGATCCCAAATTTGAGAAGAGTTTTTTGCAGGATATAAAAAAAACCGAGGTCATCCTCGATGATCAGCACTTTTTTATCTCCCATCTTCAAGCGAGTAAAGCTCCCGAATTTTTTTGGGGAATAACATCAGGCAATTGCTGATTTATTCTTCCGCTGTCCGCTGCCCTTTCCTTTTGGCCTATTGGATCGGGAAACCACAAAGAGGGAACTTCCCATGCCAGGCAAATTAGAGTTGCCGCAACTCGGCCACTCGTGGGAATCCTTGCTCAACAAGGACTGATTCTTATGATCGAAAAACTCATTTCCTGCGCCTGCTTCTCCTCGTTTTCATTTCCATCTCCACGTTCGCACGTGGGACGCGTGGCGAAAGGATTTTCCGATCGTGCCCGCGTTGTTCTAGTCGATCTTCACCGTCTCCCCCGATTCAAACGCAGATCGATTTAAGGGCGCGCTTTTTTATTGTCTGCTCGGCACTTACCACCATTGTCCCATAAAACCCGATTAAAAAACCATACGGCGCAGCGCGTTGGGGGCTGCGCCGTTCGGGTTTACCGGCGGTAACCGTCATTATCCCATTGATGGCGGCCGTTGTAGCGTTCGTCGCGGTGCGACCAGCTGGGATCGTGCGAATTGTAGTAGCGACCATCGCGATAATAGCCGTCGCGCGATGCTCCGGAGGGTTCGTAAACCCGGCGGTCGTGATGGCGGGTGTCCGTGTAACAACCCGTGGTGGCGCCCACCGCCGTGGCTAGCGCCAGGAGAGTCAGGATGGATTTGAGTTTTGTCATAGTTTTTTCCTTTGAATTGTGCTGAACCAATAACGGGCGGCGCTGCTTTAATTTCAATGGGTGGATTACCTGACTTCAGCGTCTGGCGGATGGCCGACGACCGCTCCACATCGCCCTGACACAGGACCGGGAATGCGCAGAGGACGGACGCGAGTTGAAGATTGCGCCGGAAAAAACGACGCGAAAAGTTATAATGAACAGCGGCGCAGACGGTGGGTCAGGCCTTCTTCTTTTTCTCCACTGGATCGCCGTCGCTATCTCCTTTGCCAAATCCCCAAAGAGGTTTGATTAACGTCGCATTCCAGGCGTCCCACCTGGCTTGTAATTCTTTCGCCTTGTCTGGCATGGTCTGGAACAGGTCTTTGGTTTCGCCGATGTCGCTGGCTAGGTTATAAAGTCGCGGGCCGGCGATCGGCTGGCCGCGTTTGCCGGTGCGCGTGTCCACGTTGCTGTCGTAGCGGACCAGCTTGTAGTCGCCGATGCGAATTGCCATTTGCTCGCCGAAACGCCAGTAAAGCACTTCGTGCGGTGCGCCTTTTTTCTCGCCGGAAAGGTAGGGGAAAAGATTCACGCCATCGGTTTTGTCGGTGGTGGCACCCGCGAGTTCCAGCGCCGTGCGCGTGAGATCCAGCTGCATCACCATGTGATCGTTCGTGGCGGGCTTGAGGTGATTTTTCCACGAAACAATAAATGGCACTCGGATTCCGCCCTCCAACGTGGTGCGCTTCGAGCCGCGCAGCGGTTCGTTGATCGACCCATTTTGCGCGGTTCCAGGCATGGTCGGCCCGCCGTTGTCCGAGATGAATGTGACCAGCGTATTCTCCGCCTGGCCCGTCTCAGCAAGCTTCTTAAGCACGCGCCCAATGTTTTCGTCCAGAGCCAGCATCATCGCGTCGTGGGTGCGGCGCTGCTTGTCTTCGATGCCGGAAAACTTCGCGAGCCGGTCCTCGGTGGCGTCCATCGGCGTGTGGACGGCGTTGAAGGCCAGGTAAAGAAACCAGGGTTGATCCTTGTGCCGTTCGATGTAAGCGCAGGCTTCGCGGCCAAACGCGTCCGTGAAATATTCGTCGCCCGCGACCGGTTCCGTGCCGCGCAACATGCCTTTCCACTTGAAATACGGATGGGCGCCGCCGAGGAAACCGAAAAACTCGTCGAATCCGCGCTGCTGCGGATGCATTGCGGGAATGTTGCCCAGGTGCCATTTGCCTACGAGTCCGGTGGTGTAACCCGCGGCCTTGAGTCGATTGGCAATGGTCGTTTCCGTCAGAGGCATGCCAGTGCCGGGACCGTTCGGATTGAATTCGTGCCCAAACTTCTGCTGGTAACGCCCGGTCAAAAGCCCCGCGCGGCAGGGCGAGCAATAAGGCGCCGACACATAACCGCTGGTGAAACGCACCCCCGATTTGGCAAGCGCGTCGAGGTTGGGCGTGGGGATATCCCGCGCGCCCTGGAACCCGACGTCCGCGTAACCCATGTCATCCCCGACGATGAAAAGGATGTTGGGTTTTTTCTTCTCTGCTGCGACAGCGCCGAATGCCGAAACGAGCGCGAGGGCCGAGCAAAGAATGGATTTAAGAAGAGGCATATTGGCGATAGACGGGGCAGCTTGCCGGTTGAGTTACAAGTTTTATAACCCTCCTCGCCTGTTAAAAGCTGATTCACGAAATAGCGAAGTAGTTCATCCGTTTTTCACCGGGCAAGAATTGGTCACACCGCGATTTCCTGAGAGATGGGTCATTGATTTCCAGAAAAAAAGATATAATTCAGGCACAGAGTTACGCTGCTCCATTCGCAAAAATTCAGGAAACGGTTTTGCCGCATTTTCAGGAATACGCATGTAAGGAACAGGAAAAAACCGGTTTGGAAACTGGACAAGATAAGGCCGCGATTGGGCGCTGACTTAAGTGTGGGCCTATTCCATGTACGCCGTTGCGGCCGGCTTGATCTACATGGTCCTGAGCAGCGTGTATCTGTGGCTCGGCCTTCCTCAGAATCGCCTGCCGGTTGCGAATGTTCTACGCGTGAGATTGCTCAATTGCGGTCTGTTTTGCCCGTGCCTGCGGTGGCTGTTCTAAAGGTTTTGACCGCAGTGGCCAGCGAGGTGACAGCGGGTCACCCGATCACAACGGCCAATGTGGCCGCTGTGATGGGCGTTGCCTGCTATTTGCGGGTGTAAATAATCTCCATCGTTCTCAACCCTTTGTCCTCGTCGAACATTTCGAACGTGTGCCTGTTGGAATCGCTCACGCGGAACACGGTTTTTATCGAGACATCTTTACGGCCTGTCGCGGCGCAGGTTGTAGTGCCGAGCAGCGTGATGACTTTATTGCCGTTCTCTCCCTTGCCCGCGCTCGTGAACATCGATGTCTGCATGTCACTTAACCAGACGCTTTGGTAAACCTGCTTGGTATTATCGTAGCCTGTCAGGCTGCGACCGGTGAACGGTCTGCCCATCATTTCGCCGTGAAACTCCTCCTCGATAAAATGCCCGTTCAATGTCCACTTTGTCGTTGCCGTTGCTTTCGAGATATGGGGGGGGCCGTCTGGATCCATCCAGCATTTGACCTCGGCCTTCCAATCACCCACGAGTGGTTCCAGCGCTTTGTGCCCCGCACTTGGCGTCGCGGCAGCTTCGACTTTTTTTCTGACTTCTTCACTGTTGAAGTCTGGCTTCTGGGCGGTTGCGGCTCCACCGCTGTTGGATTGATTTTTCATTTTGTATCTCCTTTTTTATTCTTCGCTTTTAATTTTTTCCCCGCTCGACGACTATCGTCGGATGGAATTGTACCGTTGCACTTTTTCAACGGAGGTCAAAGACGAACTGAGAATCCGGATTGAATTCAGCGTTTAAACGATCCGCAAAAAAGAATTCAACTTAAAGACTAGGTCTGCTGTGCCGTGGAACCCATCTCAAGGCAGATGGGTTCAAATCAACAAGGGGTCAGCCCCGACGCGGAAGAGATCAGGTGACGTAGCTTGCCCGGTCAAAATTTTCGATTCTCGAATTTCGCCCGGTCTGTTAAATTAAAATCATCAACCCCATGAAACTCGCTTGATCAACCTTTGCAAAAAGTTTCCCGGCAGGCTGGGCGGGCGCGTGGCGTTACTGGCCTCGCTTGTCGCCATCCCGGCACTGGTCCGGGCGCAGTCTCCGCCGCCATTGTTCACTCCCGCGCCATCCTTTGTCGCTACCACGCGATACGTGGCGACCAGCGTGTTCCAATGGTTCACTGCAACTGGCGGCCAACTCACCGGTCCGTGGCGGCCGGTCGAAGGCCGCAATAACTGGACCGGGACGCCTGGCTTTTGGAAAGGCCAGGTAAAACAAATGATGGTGGCAAACATTGACGTGCTTTACGTCCATCTGATTCCCAGCTCGGAGGCTGAGCGAACGAACTTGTTCATCGCGCTCAACCAACTCCGCGCCGAGGGATATGACACGCCAAAGATCGCGCCTTTCCTTGATCCAATGATCACTTGGGACCAGAAGCCGCTGGTGAACCTTGCGACGCCCGCCGGAAAGGACGAGTTCGTGGGCCAATACCTCCGGTTCTACAACCAGTATTTCGGCGCAAGCACCGGCGCTTTTGCCGACGATTATCTAGCCCGCCAGGCGAACAAACCGATCCTCGATACCTGGCATGTGAAATTCAATGTTACGAATCTTAATTCCCTCACCCGTGCCGATGTTTCGAACCGTCTGGCGGCGGCGTTCGGCGCGAGTCACCCGTATTTCACAAACGGCTTTGTGATGGTGACGACGGCATTGAATGATCCGACCCTGAGTTTCGCTGACGAAAAGGTGCCACAGTTCGAGATCAGCGAGTATTACCGTCGGGTCGATTACATCGGCACTGGTTCGGTGCAACTCAAGGGCGGCTATTGGGACCAAAACATCCGCAACCCCGGCGCCTTCCTTCCTCGCGCGGGCGGAGTTCATTACAGCAACGCCTGGAACCAGGTGAACCGCGCCTTCGTTCGGCGGGTATATCTCGAAAGCTGGAATGAATACGACGAAGGCTCCGGCCTTTACGCGGTGACGAACCTCCCCCCTTATATCAAACCTGGCAGCGGCAATATCAACACCGACGTGTGGTCCGCGAGCGGCGATCCGTTTGAATACATCAAGACCACCGCGCGTGGCGCCGCCAACTTCAACGACACGCCCTGGCAGGCTTCAAAGCTTCTCTGGCACAATATCCCGACGAATCTGGCTCCAAACGAAACGCGCACGGTGAGCGTGGTTATCCGCAACACTGGAGACGCGAGTTGGACTTGTTTCGAAGGCTACAAGTTCCTCCAGAAGGATACCGACCAGGCATCGTTCAGCACCAACCAGTGCCTGATCAACGACGCGCAAGATGAAATCCCGCTCTATGGCGGCATCTTCCGCGGCCGGCCAAAGACTTTCACCTTCATCATCCGCGCTCCGAAGACGCCCGGCGTTTTCACGACGCATTGGAGCATGATGCAGGAGAACGTGGGGTGGTTCGGCGAGGAACTTTCCGTGACGATCAAAGTTGGCGCACCGACGCAGCTTCAACCTCCGGTGCTCAACCCTGCGGGAGCTGCGTTGCGCTGGAATGCCACCAACGGTGTCAACTACACCGTCGAATTCACGGACAACTTGTCGGCCTGGACGGTCCTCAGTGGCGCGAGCAACCTTCCGGGACCGTTGCTGGCACCGTTTGAATTGAGCGCGACCAACTCAGAACCGCTGCCGGCGCAGCGCCAGTATCGGATTCGGCTCACAAGTCCTTGATGATTTTTATGCAGTGATTAACTGAGCCCTTGGCGCTTTGGCGTCGATTACTTCGCAAACTTTCTGCTTTCAAAAATTGGTTAACGAGATCGGTTTTTTTCCTTCTGATTGCCTGAATATTCACTCCGCCTAAACCCCGACGCAGCAATGCCGCAACTCACGCTCAAACCCACAAACAAATGCGGAGTCGCCCATGACCAGAGCCTCGAGAAGTTTGAAAAGCTCGGCATGAAGCACGAAGGCGAGGTTCGTTCCGTCTTCCATGAATTGCTCGAAATTTGCGCCCGCCAATTCGATTTGAAACTCGTTCCTGAACATCCGATCCTGCGTAAAGGCAAAGCCCCGCTCAAAGCCGACGGCACGTTTTGACGGGAAGGAACTGTTACCTCCTTCAAGCCCGCTCGATGCTGGGATTAAGGAAATGCGAGACGATAAAATCGTTGCGTGAGATTGGTCGCTGCATCCTGGAACTGCAAAATGCCCGCAGAATCAGCGGTGGCAGTCGGGGGCAGATCGATAAAACTTCCTGGACTCAAATCACTGGATGCTTGAAGGCGATGCACGCTGTTCGGAATGCCCGTGCCGGTCAAAACGGTTGGGGCATTTGCGTTGCGGGTAATGGATAGAATCTCCAGAACCGCTGTAATTCCTCCAAATTCATAAGCGCCAATATCGCTCGCGTCGAATCGCGTAAAGCCGCGTTGATCCGTGGGCGTTGCGGTTGCGTCATCTCCCGTATTAACCGCAGGGCTGTCGGCATCAAGCGAACAAGTTCTGGTCAGACCGCCATTGAGCGCGGGATCGTGCATCTTCGGGTCAATCGGCGCGGCGCTTGTTCCGATTTGATTGTTGTTCGTGCCGTTGCTGACGCCCGTGACAGTGGTGCCGATGCCCGAACCCACTCCGATCAAATTAAAACCACTGGCCGAGGCGACAGCGCCGTTCGCATCGGACTGAAGCGCATTCGCAATGTTTTTGCCGATGAGAGTATTGCGCAGTGTAGTGGTGCCGCTGTTTACCTGGAGACCGCCGCCGCTGGCATTGGCATCACTGAGAACGACGTTGAAAGCGATGGTGCTGTTGGTCACATTTAACACGTCATCGGTCCAGATGCCGCCGCCGCTGGCGGCCGCAGAGGGGTTCGCTGCGCGGGCAATGTTGAGGGCGACGGTGCTATTGATCAAACGCAGCGGGAGCAGGTTGCCATTGTATCTGACGAAAAGACCGCCACCTTCGCCAGCACCGCTTGCGCCGCCGTTTCCACCTGCGCCACCTTCAGCGACGTTGTTGATAACGGCGCATCGGGTTAGGTAAACGACGCCAAACTGAAAGTATAAACCGCCTCCCTGGCCCTGCGCGCCGATGAGCGAGGTATCATCGATGCCCGAACCGCCCGTAGCTTTGTTATCGTCCAATGTGCAATCGTTGAGGACAGCGAATCCGCTGACGTAAATCGCGCCGCCCTGTCCTTGCGCCTCGTTGCCCCCAGCCGGTGTATTGCTGCCTGCGCCGCGTGCACCGCCGTTGGCTTCATTTCTTCTGAAAGTGGAACGCTCCGCCACGAGCAAAGTATTTTCACCGACGAAAACCGCACCGCCCTGTCCGCGTCCACCTCGACCGCGCGCTCCGGTGCCCACGCCATTGCCGCCCGTGCCGCCGATGGCCAAGTTGTTCGTGAACGTGCAATCCTGAATCGTCACCGAATTTGCGCTACTGGGAAAGATGAAGAGCCCACCACCTTGCGCAGGGGCCGCGTCACTGCCAGCGCCATTCGGGAGAGCGCCGTCCACGCCGTTACCGCCGATTGCTCTGTTGCCGCTGAAAAGGCAGTTTTGCAGAAGTAACCGGCCGCCGCCAGTCGGATCACCGCTAAAAGTGCCACTGACATGCCACACCCCGCCGCCTTGGCCGGTGTTCAGGCCGCCAGCGTGGACATTATTGACGATCTCGCAATTTCTCACGGTCAGTCTGGCGCTATTATTCAGGATGCCGCCGCCGGCATTCAAAGAATTGGGATTGCCGGAAACGAAACCATTGGCAATGCGCAGGCCAGAAATAGTGATCACGCCGCTGCTGACACTGAACACGCGACTGGCGTTATTGCCGCTGATGGTCAGATTCGTCGCGCCCGGCCCGGTGATAGTGACGTGTTTGGTGAAAGCCAGTTCGCCACTGGTTAGCGTAATCGTGCCTGCGACGCCGGGAGCGAAGTCGATCACATCGTTCGTGGCGGCTGCATTGATGAGCGCCTGCCGAAACGACCCGGCCCCGCTATCGTTGAGGTTGCTCACAGTGAGAGTGGCTGCGGTGGCCGATTCCGTGATGGCAATCAGGCCAAGAATGCAGAGGACAACGAGAAACAATTTCCAAAGAGAGATCAGTTTCATGGCAGTGATAAGAATCTAGTTTCGACGCCCTCAAAATGACGAAGAACTGTTTTTACATCTAGGAAGGCACCTTCTACATGTTTCCGCCCGGTAGCAAGCCTTCTTGCGGAGCCGTTTTTCGTCGGAAGTGGATTTATGCAAAGCCTACTTTTTTTGGCAAAGCGCGGCGTTAATTGTCACCACAGTTTGCCACGGCCAATCGCGCAGCCACTGGTTTTTCATTTGCCCGGATTTTTGCGACGAAGGTTCAACTTGATTTTTGCAATGTGGCCACGCCTTCGCATTTGAGATAACCGCGACCGGTTTTGGAGAATAGCTGTTGGGCGACAAAACGATCTTGAATCCGCAACGCCTCACGCATTGCTGCTTGCAGATTTTTTTCAACCTGGATTGCAGCTGAGCGTCCACGAATGGGGAAGGTTTGGAATTCATAACGAAGTGATGGATGTGGTGCAAGATGTCTCGTCAGGATTCACAACTTGAAAGAACCAGTGCCGACGGCTAGTTTCTTCGCGTGGTCTTGGAATTGAGATTGGATTTGTCCGACAGCCTCGCACTGGAAGCGAAGAACAACGGCTTGCTCGAACCAACTGCGGTTGAGCGGATGTTGCGCGCCGAATTGAAGCGAAATCGCGTGGATCAATTGTTTGCCGCCGCTGACCGTTTGGCTGCGCAGAATCTCCCGGCACTGACCGAAGCGGAAGTGGAAACAGAAATCCAGGCCGCACGAACTCAGCGACGCGCTACCGATGCGAGTCGTTGCTGACACCAACGTTGTCGTCTACGGCTTGCTTTGGCACGGGCCGTCCTGTCAACTCCTCAATGCCGCGCGACAAGGAACAGTGGAACTCTTCACCAGTGGCGCTCTTCTGGCCGAATTGGAAGAAGTCTTACAGCGCGAGAAATTCCTCAAACGACTGACCGCCGCGCAAATTCTACCGCATGATCTGGTCACAGGATATGCGGCACTCGCCACCGTCGTTCAATCGCCACAAATTGCGCCAGTCGTTCTCCGCGACCCGGATGACGACGCGGTGATCGCGTGCGCCGTGGCGGCTGCCGTCTTGACCATTGTCTCTGGGGATTGCGATTTGCTGACGCTCAAAAAATATCGGGAGATCGAGATTGTAAAAGTCGCGGAGTTCATCGCTCGAATTCGGCAAGACTGAATCTGATCAATCGCAGAGACGCGGAGGCGCAGAGTTCAGACAGAATGAACAAAATTCTCAGAATTTCGCGAAGCCAAACTGACTTGCCCTGTCGAGGCAAAAGAAATTAGCCCAAGGTTTCTCGCACAACGTGAGAGCTACCCTTGGGAAAACGTTCCACAAAATAATGCTCCCTCTCTTCATCGGATGAGGAGAGGGCCTGGATTGGGAGTCGAAAAATCACGACGCTTGCCCGCCGGAAGCAACGCACATAATCTCTCCGCGTTCAGAAAAACAAAACGACCAGAAACTTTTTACAAAACAATTCTGCGTAGCTTCGGCTACGGGCTGCCTCGAAAACCGCTAATTTTTGCAAGCCCACACAGAAGACCTACCGAGCACGCGCCCCATCGGGCGCGGCTTGGCGTGTCTCTTCTGTGTGGGCGCTTAGCGGTGCCTCGAGGCAGGGTGCGTCAGGTTCGCGCCCCTTCTATTTTAAGATTTCCCGTGGTTTGTGGTTGCGCCATTGCGCGATGGCAAATTTCGGCCCCATACAAACCTACCGATCCGAGGTAGACAAAATTATCCGCTTTGGTGGTTCTACCAAAGAAACCACGGTTCGCCGCGCTTTCTCCACGCTCATCAACGCCTACGCCCGCCCGCGCGACTTGCTGCTCGTCGAGGAGCTCGACTATTTCAATCCTCGCCGCAACAAGCGCGTCACGCCGGACGGCACGCTGAAAAATATCCTCCGCCTTGATTACGGC
>JBDSIW010000071.1:0-2741 GCA_039917795.1 Verrucomicrobiota bacterium
TGCCATCGATCACGGCTGCGGTTTTGCGATCACTTCCGCCCAGGTCGAATCCGATCCTGCAGCCATTCAAGTGGCGTCCCAGCGGCGCGGTGGCGGCGCGCGCGACTGGGAGATCGGGCGTCAGCATGATTTGGAACGGGCGCTCGTAAATGCGATGGCCCATCATGTCTGCGTCAAATTCTCCGGTGGCGGTTTCGCGAAAATGCTTTTGCAGTTCGGCTCCGAGCGATGGCGGCCCGTCGAAATAAACCCGAAACCCGCCCCAGCCCCAAAGCAGGAATTTCAAGATGCGTTGGACGTAAGTGAAGTTTGCCGCCGCCTGCGGATGCTGCTCTGAAAAAACTTCCGTGAAAAAGTGAAAGACCGAACCGTCCGCCTGTTCCAGTGCCATTCTCAGCGGAGTCGATTGTTTTGAAATACCGACCTGCCGGGCAAAGGCGCGATTGGCCAGGACGGCTGGACGAAATCCGGGATCCAATACCGGGACGATTTTTGGGACAACGAGGGGCAATGGTGAGTTCATCGGATGAAGAAAGGAACCAATTTTAACTTGGCTCTCCAGATCGATTGCGCGCACCCGTCAGCTGGCGAGAGTGGGTTTCGCTCGGTTTTGCTGCGTCGGATTTCATTCAAACTTCGGGCTTCGCACGCCAGGGTTTGGAGTCCCATTTGACTAACGAGAAGATAGTGGCGTCGTGAGGTTTGTCGTAAAGGCAGACGCGTCCGCGCAAAATGCCTCCGCGGGTCGCCCCCGTCTTTTCCGCCACGCGTTCGCTGGCAGTGTTTCCGAGCGCGACGACGATTTCCAATCGGTTCAAATCGAGTTCTTCAAAAGCGAAACGCGAAACCAGACGCGCTGCCGTCGTGGCAATTCCTTTTCCAGCGTGAGAGCTTCGCACCCAGTAGCCGAGGTTGGCGAATTTATGAACGCCATTGATAAAATTGATCCCGACGCCGCCAAGAAAATGGTTCGAGTGCGCGTCCGCAATGGCAAAACCGTAGTGCTCATTTCTCTCCCACTCCGCCGCCCTGGAATAAATCCACGTGGCGCTCTCTTCAACGGTGTAATTGGCGTGGCACCAGGGCATCCACGGATGCATTGCGGGAATTGATTCGCGAGCGGCGGCAAAATGGAACGGAATATCTGCCTCGCAATATGGCCGAATCACGATGTTTTCTTCGGAGAACTCAGTCTTCATTTTCCAGCCAGAATCTGTCGCAACACTTTCCCGTCCGCCTTGGGGAGCTTTTCGCCGAGCAAATAGGCGGCGGTCGGCGCAATATCCAAATTATCCACCACGCCAATCCGTTTTCCCTTTTGGATGCCGCGTCCGGAGGCGATCAAGAGCGCATTCATTTTTGGATTAGTGGAGAGATATCCATGACTGCCGGTTCCGTCTTTGCGGGTGGGGACGATGACCTGGTCGCCTTTCATGGCACCCGAAAATCCGTAACCGGGTTTGGCGCAAACCACCAGGTCAGCCATGGCGGGATTCTTTCCGGGCGCGGGATAACCGTATTTCCCGAAATCTTTGGGCTGAATGATCTGTTCGACGCCTTCGTGGTTTTTGAACAACTCGACCACTCGATTGCGATCCGCCTTTTTCGTTTTCGAGGAATGAAGATAAACCATCAGCGTCCCGCCTTCGGAGATCGCTTGCACCCGTGATTGTTGGTCATCCGTTTCCAACAGCCCGGCGCCACGCAGAAGAACATTGGCTACGATCTGGTTGGTCACGAGTTCAAATCCGTGGTCAGCCGTGATAAATACAGAGGTGGTTTCCCTCAAGCCGGTTTGATCCAGCGTTTCAAAAATTTGCCCGATGTGCTGATCCGCCTGCCGGACGGCGTCGTAACCCTCTGGACTTTGCGGGCCGAACCGATGATGTGTGCCATCCACAATCAATAAATGGAATAAGAGAAAATTCGGCTTGCGCGTGCGCAGGATGTGGCACACGGCATCGGTCCAAATGTCGTCGCGTTGCGACGGAGTTTTGTCGAGGAAAGTTGAATTGCTCGAGTCATCCAGGATTTTTGCCGCGACCAGTTCCTCAATCAGTTTCGGCGTCGAATAACCAATCATGTTTGGCACATCGGGAAAATTGTCGTCGAGCGTTTTCGAGTTCCGGGTGCAGGGCCAATTGACCGCGGCGGTTTTAAAACCTTTCCCATGCAGGAAATCGTAAACGGTCGGCACGGCGACCAGTTGAGCTTTGTCGGCTTCCGGCACGCGCTGCAACTCGCCCCGCTTGTCGGGCACCATGATTCCGTTGTAGAGCACGGAATGTCTTGCCGGTGCCACGCCCGTAACCAGCGTCGTGTGATTCGGCCAGGTGACAGACGGATTGGATACCTTCATTCCCTCGGCCACCACACCTTCGGACGCTATCTTTCGAAGGTTCGGTATCGGCGATTTGGGATCGTCCAGCAGGTAAGCAGGAAAACCGTCAATCGTAATGACAATGACGTGACGATTGGTGGCGGGCCCCGCAGCGGCCATGGACGCAAGGTAAGCCATGGCAAAAATCAGAAAGACGAAACGACACATGCAGGGAATTATTCCAGACGATCACCGAAATCGAAAGCAGTTTCAAATTTTCGGACGGGCGCCTTAACACGAGCTATTTTTCGAGTTCAAAACATTCCATCACCGCATCGACAATTTTCGGGGCGGCCTCCACTTCCAGATAACTGGAGCGCGCGCGCCACGTTTCGTAGCCGCCCAGCTTGTGCTGCGCGGG
>JBDSIW010000072.1:0-10140 GCA_039917795.1 Verrucomicrobiota bacterium
TTTCATTCCCGATCGCCACCCGGCTTTTTTGGCTGAGATTTCCTTCGAGACAAACCACTGCCACCTGATTCGGCGGACGCACCACCGCCTGGCCGATGGATGGATCGCGGTCGGTCCGGAGCGAGAATGTAAAATCCAACAAATACGGCGCGGAATAAGTCCAGGTCACATCGGTGATAACCAAGTTCGTGATCGGCTTGTATCCCACTGCGATCTGTAAAATATTCGTGCCGACGCCCCAGGCATTGCGCGCGGAAAGAACGACATTATTCGTTCCGCCGAGAACAGTCGTTCCAGTGATCACGCCCGTATTGGTGTTCACGGTCAATCCCAGCGGAAGGCCCGTCGCGCCATAGAAAGTGGGCGAATTATCCGCCACGATCGCGTAAGTAAAATTGGTGTCACTCTCCGTGCTCGTGACGAATCCGTTGGCGACAACGGGAATCGACGAGGTCAGATTCAACGCGAGAATAGTGCTGCTGAACCCAAATGAATTGCCCGCGATCAAGGTGATATTGAACAGACCACTTTCAATCGAAGGACCGGAGATTGTCCCGGACACCGGATCGAAATGTAAACCGACCGGCAATCCAATGGCGTCGAACTTAGTCGACTCATTGCTCGCGGTGATCGAATAGGTAAAAACCTCCCCTTGCTTCCCGGCTGCATTGGTCGGACTCGTGATACCCGGGATGCCGGTGGTGAAGGTCAACGCCAATCGGCCCGTCGTCGTTAACGCTGCGTTCGCGGCAGAGACCGCGACCTCAAATCCGCCGGCCACGGCAGGGACGCCAGAAACCAGTCCATTCGTTGCGTTGAGTGCCAACCCATCGGGCAAACCTTCCGCGGCAAAAGTAATCGGCGGCGATCCGCCAGCGGTGAGCGCGAAAAGGAAAGGCGCGCCCTGCCTTCCGACGGCGTTGGTCGCGCTGGTGATGATGGGCGGAGCGAGCACCGTCACCGCCGCGCTGTCACTATTGGCAGAACCAATTGCGTTGGTGACGGAAAGACTATAAGCGCCCGTGTCGTTGGTCGTCGCGCCGCTGATGACCAGAATATTGCTCGTCGCGCCACTGAGGCGTCCGCCATTATTTAGATTCACGTCGTCTTTCCGCCAGCGATACACCAGAAGCGGACTTCCCTCGACTGAGGCCGACAAGGTGATGTTGCTTCCAGTCAAAGCGATGACGTCCACGGGTTGAACCGTAATCGCAGGCGGCATCAAGACCGTCAGAATCGCGACCTGACTTGTCGCAGACGAATAGGAATTCGTCGCCAAAACCGTGTAGGCTCCGGTGTCATTGGTGAGCAAAGCCGTAACCGTCAAATTACTCGAGTTGGCCCCCGCAACCCGGAGCCCATCCACCAGATTGATACCGTTGAACCTCCATTGATAGCCCAGCGGCGCTCCACCCTCAGCTGTGACCAGGAACGAAGCGCTCGTACCGGTGGCGCTTGTTAAGCCGACCGGTTGGGCAGTGATGCGCGCCTGATCCAGGACGGCGAGCGTGACAAGGGTGCTGGCCGCGATTGCCGTGTTGGTGCCCGAGCGGTAATTCACCCGCAAAAAATAATATCCAGCATCGCTCGCCGAGGAATTGGAGACTGTGAACGTTGCCCCGTTTGCTCCGGGGATTGAATTGAAAGGACCCTGGCTGTTCGCGGACCTCAACCATGCGTAGCCCGTGATCGTTTCGCCCGAACTTGTGGTCGTGGTCCCCGTGAATGTGGCATTGCTCCCGACCAGCACGGTCTGGTTTTGCGGCTGAATAAAAATATTCACGCTGGCCCAAAGCGATTGGGCCATAAAAAAGGCCAGGGTCAGAATTAAAGGAAAAGGTTTTAATTTCATTCGGTTTCGCTTGAGGGAATTCTGGATGTTTAATTGGAGGTGAACAAGGAAGGAGCAGCAAGGCCAAAATGAAATTCCCGTTCGCGCGCCGGATGTCTCAAAAATTTTGATGTCAAACTAGACACACGGGAAAAAAGCTGGTTACTGGCAAAACCTGAATTCGGGTTCAAAAAACAATTCCCCAAAAGCCGCGACGGCTGCGGAACCGCATCGTCTCCTGACCCACTTCTTTTTTTCGGTTTTCCTGCCCCCTCAAACCAGTGCGACCCTGATTGTTTCCCTCATCCCCGCTGCTCTAATCTGGTAGTGAGCAAAAAGGCCTGCCGCGATGAGAGACCGAGCGTCACGCCTCCGCTTAATATGAAATTTTTTGAAAGAACTCTCCTGATCGCATTTTGTTTGTTCGCGGCCCATCCCTCCCGAGCCAGCCAATTCGTGCGCAGTCCGAACACAACTCTGCAACTGCCGCAAAATCCGCAATCGGCCCTTCTCTCGTACGGGACGACGGAAGCCTTAGGCGGATTGGTTTTCGATAAACCGGTTGGATTCGCGGTGGAACCGGGTGAAACCAATCGACTGTTTATCATCGAACGATTTGGCCAGGTGATCGTCATCACCAATCTGGCGAATCCGACCCGCACGGTTTTCATGAACATGACGAACAAAGTGTACGCGGACTACAACATGGCTTACGTCGAAGGTTTATCGAGCATCGCCTTTCATCCTGGTTACGCCACGAATCGTTTTTTTTACGCGACCTACACCTTGAGAACCAATGTGGGCGGCGTCTGGCAGAATTATAACCGGCTCTCGCGCTTTACCGGCTTTTCGCTCAACCAGGCTTCGCCGAAAACCGAACTGCCCCTGATCACGCAGTTCGACGAAGGTCCCGGACACAATATGAACGATCTGCATTTCGGTGCGGACGGCTACCTGTATTGCGCGATCGGTGACGAAGGCGACGGAGGAACAGGTGACGATTTCGATAACGCCCAGCGCATCGACAAGGATTTCTTCTCGGCCATTCTTCGCATCGATGTGGACAAACTCCCCGGGAATCTGGCGCCCAACCCGCACCCTTCGTCAACGACCAACTATTCGATTCCAGCGGACAATCCCTATCTCGGGTTCACGAGTTTCAACGGACTCGCGGTCAATCCATCCAATGTCCGGACGGAATTCTACGCGGTTGGATTCCGCAATTGCTGGCGCACTTCGTTCGATCCCGTGACCGGGCGGCTCTATGAAGGCGACGTCGGGCAGCACGGGCGCGAGGAAATCAATGTTGTGGTCAAAGGCGGGAATTATGGGTGGGCTTACCGTGAAGGAACCTTGACCGGACCGAAAGGCGAGGCTCCGTTCCCGACCAACTTGATCAATCCAATCGTGGAATACGGGACGGGGTACGGAACCAACCAGGGATTTTGCGTGATCGGCGGAATGGTCTATCGCGGGCAACGAATTCCAGACTTATATGGCGCATATGTTTTCGCTGATTTCGTGAGTGGAAATATTTGGATGCTCCGTTACGACGGGACGAACGCGACGCCCGCCACACTTCTCACTGGCAAAACCGGCATCGCCGGTTTCGACGCCGACCCGCGCAATGGGGACATCCTGATGGCGGATCACGAGGGCGGCCATATCTTGAAGCTCGACTACGCGACGGCATCGTCGGGAAACATTCCACCCACGCTGGCCGACACGGGAGCGTTCTCCGATCTTTCCACGTTGGCGATTCAGGGCGGGATTATTCCTTATGACTTGAACGTGCCGTTCTGGTCCGACAACGCGAAAAAGCGACGCTGGTTTTCTTTGCCGGACACAAACCTGAAAGTTGATTTCAATCAGGATGGAAATTGGGCCTTTCCCGCGAGTACCGTGTGGATCAAACATTTTGATCTGGAGATGACAAACGGCGTTGCGCAGTCGGCAAAACGAATCGAGACGCGCTTCCTCGTCCGCAATGGGAATGGCCTTTATGGACTGACTTACCGCTGGGGAAATTCCACCACCAACGCGACGCTGGTCCCGGACAGCGGAATGGACGAAACTTTTTCCATCAACGACGGCGGAACGGTTCGCACGCAGGTCTGGCATTACCCCGGTCGGAACGAATGCCTGGTCTGCCACACGCCGGCTGCCGGTTATGCGCTGGGTTTCAACACCGCGCAGTTGAATCGCGATTTCGATTACGGAATTGTGTCGAACCAGATTTTCGCGTTGTCGGACGCAGGATATTTCAGTTCGGCCGTGACGAACTTTCAGAGTCTCCGCGCCATGGCTCATGCGACCAATTCCGCCGTGAGCCGCGAATATCGAGTGCGCTCATATCTCGCTGCGAACTGCGTGCAATGCCATCAACCAGGCGGCGCGGCCCAGGCTTATTGGGACGCCCGCATTACGACGCCTTTGTCTCAGGCGCGAATTGTCAATGGCGCGCTTTTCAACAATGGAGGCAACTCCAACAACGCGGTGATCAAGCCTGGCTCGCTCAGCCAATCCATGCTCCTGACCCGAATCTCTAATCTCGGCGCCGGCCATATGCCGCCGCTCGCCACAACCGTTTTAAACACCGAAGCGATCAACCTGGTCAGCGCCTGGATCACGAATGATTTGCCGAGCTACAAAACTTTTGCTGAATGGCAGGTGTTTTATTTCGGCTCCACTAATTCGCCGAACGCCACTGCCCAGGCGGATCCCGACGGTGACGGCACGCCGAACGATTTTGAATATCTTTTGGGACGAAACCCGACCAACAGTTCCGATGGCTGGAAAATGCAGGTCCGGAAAACCGGAAATACCGCGGAGCTTTCCTTCTTCCAGAAAGCCAACCGCGGATTTGAAATTCAAAGCGCCAATAATTTGATTCCTCCCATCACTTGGAATCCTGTGAACGCTTTGGAGAACCGGCCATTTTTCTCGAACGTGGATCGCACCAACGTCATTCAAGAAACCATTACCAACGGGTTAAATCGCTTTTACCGGGCAAAAATATTCGAGCCATAATTTTAAGAAAATGAAAAAGCGTATTCTCATCACCGGGGTTAGTTCTGGAATCGGCTACGCCCTGGCCGAGGCTTACCTTCAAACGGGAGCGGAGGTTTTTGGCATCAGCCGGAAAATTCCCGAGAACTTTGCCGGATACCCAAAGTTCAATTTTCAATCGGTGGACCTTCGGCATTTCGAAGAGATTCCTTCCAAATTGAGCGAGATCCTCGCGGGCGTTTCGGCCCTCGACTTGGTGATCCTGAATGCGGGAATCCTGGGAAAAATTGGCGACATGCATGAAATTTCCGCCCGCGATCTTTCGGACGCGATGGATGTCAACGTCTGGGCCAACAAAGAAGTCTTGGACGCGATCTTCTGCTCGGAACTGCCCGTCCGGCAAGTCGTCGCCATCTCGTCAGGCGCGGGAATCATGGCCTTCCGTGGCGCGACTCCCTACTGCATTTCAAAAGCCGCCCTTAACATGATGATCGCGCTTTATGCCGCCGAACGGCCGACCACTCACTTTTCCAGCATCGCTCCATTCCTGGTCCATACCCCAATGCAGCAGCAGATCGGGAAGCTACCGATCGACCGGCGATTTACCTTCTTTGAAACTTTAAGGACGGCGCGGGAAAACGGGGACATGCTCTCTCCAAAGAACGGGGCGGATCTCCTGATTCGGACTTTCGGAGCGGCGTTGAAACAACCCAGCGGGACATTCATCAATCAAAACAGTTCCTCCGATCAAACTCTCTGCGATGAACTTCTCGACGCACAGCCGCCTTTGGGAGAACTGATGGAACCGGCTACGAAGATCGCCGCTGGATCGCCCCTTTTCCAAGTATGAGTGAATGGCTGTCCGACATGGATTCGAACCATGACAAAGGCCTCCAAAGAGCCTTGTGCTACCATTACACCATCGGACAACGCACGGATAAAATACGCGCCAGCGAAAAATTCGCCAAGAGAAATTTCCCTTCCGATCAGGATTGATCCACCAAAATCTACAGCGAAGCGGGTAACGATTTAAGCCGATTTTTCCGAAAGAGGAACCACCCTGGTCCAAAACTCTTCGCCAAACGCGGCGCGGAATTTACCTCGCAATTTCTCCGCAGAAAAATGATCGGGCAACAGGGCAAAAATCGCGGAGCCGCTGCCGGACATCAGGGCGACCGTTGCTCCATTCTCTCGGAAGAAATCCTGGATCACCACCAGCAGGGGATATTTGTTCAAGGCCGGTGCCTCCAATGAATTATAAAATTGGGTTGCCGCACACTTCAGGTCGCCGGATTGCAAAAGCGAAATCAGATTCGATGCGCGGCCAGCCTTTCCATTGAGTGCTTCAGGAAAGCGCGAGAGTTGTTGATACGACCATGGCGTTGAGATCCCAAAGCCGGGATGAACCAGCAGGATGTAAACGCCGCGCAAAGCCGGAAAGAATTCAACTGATTCAATTTTCTCGCCGCGTCCGGTGGCCAGTGCGGGACTCTCCTGTAGAAAGAAAGGAATATCCGAACCGAGCCCGGCAGCGATCTGAAACAAATCCTGGGACGAAGCTGGAAATCCAAAAAGCTGATTCAATCCCACGAGTGTGATGGCCGCATTTCCGCTGCCTCCGCCCAGGCCTGCTGCAGGCGGAATATTTTTCTCCAAGTGAATCTGCACGCCCTCTGGGATATTGAATCGCCGAAAAAAAGCCGCAGCCGCTTGATAGACCAGGTTTTTCGAATCGGTCGGCAATGAAGGGTCGCTACAGGTGAACTGAATCCCTTTTCCTTTCAACACGAAACTCAGGCGGTCGTGAAACGGAACGGGCTGCATGATGGTTTCCAGTTCGTGAAAGCCGTCCGAACGTTTGCCCAGAATATTGAGGAGCAAATTAATTTTGCAGGGGGATTTGAGTTGGAGGGACATGAAAATAAAAAGCGCCAACATCGAAATGTTGGCGCTTAAAAAAGCCAGTGAGTTTAATTGTCGAAGATGTAAAACCGGCTGCCGGGCGCCCACGGAGCCACATCGCCGCCTGAAAACCCAAGGTAAGTGTCCGTGGAGAAAATGGAGTCCGACAGCACGTTCGGTTTGTAGTTCTGTGGATAAACCGGGTTCACTGGGAAAATCACAGGATCGTAGGGCGGAATCGGCGCGGTGATAATTTCATAAGCTCCCACAAAAGTCCGCGCCACACTGCGATTAAAGCCGTGGATGAAACCGGTGGTGTAGGCCACGTCCGGCCCCCGAAACAAAGCATTTTGCTCCATCGAGCGGCGAATTTCTCCACCACGGCCAAACTCAGTAAAATTGTTGATGCCGCGCCCGAGTTTATGTTCGGGACCCGCGCAACCGGCAACGAGGAGAGCGAGTCCAGCCAAGCCAACGAAAAGACGTGAAGTGCGCATAAATATTATTAGGTTGAGTCACGTTACCGCCAAAAGAATTGTTGTAAAGCGACTTTTCGTTGACAAGTTATTTTTCCTCGGGGACGCCATTTTGTTTTAGAAATTTAGCCACCAGGATCGTCACCAATAAAAATCCGCCCAGAACGCAGACAATCGCGGCGCCCGTCGGAAAATCCAGTTTGTACGAGCTGTACAATCCCACCACGCTGGAAAGAGTCGCGACGATCCAGCCGATCGCGAGCATCGCGCCCAATTTCCGCGCCAGGAAATTCGCGCAAACCGCCGGGACAATCAGGTAGGAAAACACCAGCAACACGCCACCAATATGCACAAAGGTTGTGACCACGATTCCGAAGAGCGCGTAGAAAAGGAAATCCCAGCCGCGCACAGAAAGGTTTTCCGCCTCGGCTCGCTCCGGTTCGAACGAGATCATCAGAAATTTTTTCCGGAAAACAAAATGCGCAATGGCGATGACTACAAACAGAATGAACGGCTTCAGGACTTGCTCGCCTTTTTGTAGATACAGTAATTCACCCACCATTGTTTGCTTCAGTTCCTCGTTACCGTGCGGGCTGTTGTTCAGGAGCAAGATTCCTCCCGCCGCCGCCACGACATAGATAATCCCAATGAGTGCTTCCTGCGGAACACGCGTATGATTTCTCGTTCTCGTGAGGGAAAAAACCGCTGCGCCGATCAAAGTGAATCCCACCGACATGGCGTAGCTTTGCCAGTCATGCGGATCGAAATGCAATAGAATCGCCACGCACGTGCCGAGCGTGGCCACCTGTGCCAGCGCCAGATCGACGAAGATCACTTCGCGCCGAATAATATGGAGGCCGAGATACACCAACAACCCGGGCAAAGCCAGGCAGGCCACAGTGGGCCATAACATGAAGCTCAAAGCGTCGCTCATAAAGTTTTGAGAAGTTTCTGTCTCAGTCCTTATTTTTTTCCCGATAGCGCCCCAGCGAGGGATTTCACCACGCTGTCCATCCAGGCTTCGTAGGTTTCCGACGTGCTCCGCGGAAACGTCGGGAAATCCACCACCGTTCCCCCGGAATGTCCTGCCACCGCCTCGGCGGTTTTCCGGTTTTGATATGGCTGGGCTAAAATCACCTTGATGTTTTCCGCTTTCATCCGGGTAATCACCTCGGCGAGGTGGGCGGGACTTGGGGGAATGCCGGGCTTGGGTTCAAGAAACAAATCCATTTTCAGCCCGAAACGTTTCGCGAAATACGGAAGGGAATTGTGATACGTCACGACTTCCTGCCCGGCAAACGGCGCGAGCAGCTTTTGCCACTCGGCCATTTTTGCGTCCAGCCGGGCATTGAATTTTTTTAGATTCGCTTTGAAGACATCGCACGACTTTGCATCGAGCTGGCAAAACGCATTGGCAATGTGCTCCGCTGCGATCTTTGCGTTGAGCGGATCGGTCATGTAATGCGGATTGCCCGCCGCGTGAATGTCTCCTTTGGAGCGATCCAGCGAGCTGGGAATTTCCAAAAGCGATATCCCCTCGCTGCAAGCGATGCGCCCCGGCTTCCCGCCATCGAGCTTTGAATTTCGCGAGCCATCGACGAGCGGCGGCAGCCAGCCGACTTCCAACTCGGCGCCACCTTCGATCAGGGCGTCCGCGCGATTCAACTTCACCACGAAACTCGGCTTGGCATCGACGAAATGCGGGTCTTCCGTGGGTTTGGCGAGTGTGACCAGATCGATTTTATCACCGCCGATTTCCTGGGCGATGGATCCGAAATCCGTGGTGCTCGCCACGACATTGAGCTTGGCCTGTGCTGAGGCCGCCAGAAAACTCAGAGCAAAAAGGTTCAGTAATTTCCTCATATTCTTATCCGTGTTTAACTTTGTTCATCCGTGGTTAAAAACTTCCGTTCAAAACTTGTGCGCGCCATGTGCGCCGAGCAGGAATTCCAATTGCAACCAAACGGAGTGCTCCGTGCCAAATGCGTCACCCCGATCGTAATTGTATTGCAGTCGTAGCTTGGAAAATTCGCTCGGGAAAAAAGTTAGCACCGGCGAAATGCGATAGCGTTCGCCGCGAAAAGAATCTTCCGGATCGAACGCGTCGGTATTTCCGCTCGCGTAGTCGCCGCGAATTCCCGTCACCCAACGCGGCTTGAATCCCCACAGAACCTGCGAATAGGCTCCCCAATCCTGCAGGTTCTTCGAGCGCAGCGGCGTCGGCGCTAATAGGTCTTCCCCCGCTCCGAAGCGGCGATAAATCCCCTCGGTCTGCCACGAAACAAATGGGAATCCGCCCTGGGCATTTGCTGGCTTCCATTTCCAAAAAATATCCGCGCCATAAATTTCCGTTCGACTGTGCGCGCCAGTGTCGTTCGGCCCGAACGCGCCGGAGAGTCCGCCGACCAGGGTTTGCGTGTCGCTTATTTCAAACGAGGACGCGAGGCGCGGTGTGAAGAGCAGATCCTGAGGTCCGCGCAGATTGCGGTCGATGGTGGAGCGACCAGCGAATCGATTGACCCCGGTGCCGTCATCGTCCCCGACATTTCTGAAACTGTGGGCTGTGCCACCCTGTCCATCTGAAATTCCCAGTAACAATTCGGTATAGAATGGCGTGGGCGCCAGCCACGAGAGTTGGGCACCGACGTTGCGCAAGCCGTCGGGGCCAAACGCGCGAGTGGAAATAATCGGCGCGTCCACGAAAGCCCATTGATGCGGATGCTGCGGGTTGTTCCGGCCAAACGCCGCGAAGAATTGACCGGCTTTCAATTGCAGGTTGGCCGGCAACGAAGTCGATTGAAGGTACGCCTCTTCCAATTCGATTGCTGTTTCGTTGTTGTCATCCAGCTTCAGAACGATGTTCGCGAAGCCTTTGAAGTAAGGATCCACTGCGCCATCGAGGGCAATTTCCGCGTTGCGCAA
>JBDSIW010000073.1:0-3065 GCA_039917795.1 Verrucomicrobiota bacterium
TATTTCCGCCGCGAACGAAACGGTACTTCGCATTCAGGAATTGTTTCCCGGTTCCGCCTACGCCGAGCAAGCGACCCTTCGGCTCGAGTATTTGCGTTCGGAAGCGCGTCGGCACGAGAAGACCGAATATGTCAAAATGGGAGTTTACGAAAAGAATTTGGGACTGAGAAAGCCAGTGGATCGGTAGCCGCATGGTGCGATTTGTTGCAGTGGATTTGTGAAACGATTTGCGCGCCGGCAACGAACGCCAGGCTTTGGATGAACTTGAAAGCGAAATTACCGTGTTTCCGTTGGATGCCGATGTTTGGAAGCTGGCTCGCAAACGCGCCTTCCATTGTCGCCAATCAGGAATCACCGCGCCATCGAATGACATCGTGATCGCCGCCTGCACTGTCAACCGCGGTTTGTAATTAGAACACTGCGACAACCACTTTGAAAAAATCCTGCACATCGCAGCCAAACTGTGATTCTTTATCGCATCACAAAAACGTAAAATAAATGGCCTTATTCAGTCAAAGAAAGGGTTTCAAGCCTGTTCGCGAAATCGTCCAATTTGAAAGCATGGACGAGGCGTTGAGAAACGCGATTTGGAATTGCTTCCATAACCAGATTATTAACAAGTCAGGATTCATGGATCATAAGTCAGGGGGCGGTTTTACTTATGGCTACGGTGAGATTCACCAATTCGCAGATTTTTTATGGGCCAATTTTCTTAAACAAGCCATTGATACTCGTCCTCAAGGTCAGGACAAAATTTACGACGGAATTCGGTATATGTTTTTCCGGCTTTCTTGGTACGAAGTTTATGACTTCGTCGAATTTATTGTGTCGTGCGTTAACAACACGGAGGATTTTGAACTCGCCATAGACAGAGCATTGGAATTGGAAATCGCTGCATATCGTTTGGTTGGCGGCAAGATAGTTGAAATCACGAGTCAAACAGAATTGAATGCGGTTGATGCTGCCTTAGCTCAGTCGGTTTTTCCTGGCGCCAGTCAACATCTCAAAAGGGCTTTGGAACTCATTTCAGACAAATCCAAACCTGATGCTCGCAATTCGATTAAAGAATCCATTTCGGCTGTCGAAAGTGCAGCAAAAGCTATTGCGAAAACTCCCAAGGCAACTTTGGATGATGCGGTCAAAGTTTTAGAAAAAAGAGGAGAGCTTCATCCTTGCTTGAAAGCCGGATTTTCAAAACTTTACGGTTACACGAGCGACGAAGATGGAATTCGGCATGCAATGTTAGATGAACCCAATTTAACTAGAGCAGACGCGCTTTTCTTTCTCGTGACTTGCTCTGCGTTTATCAATTATTTGAAGTCGAAAATTTAATTTTATGAAAGTCACGCTTAACTGGCTCAAACAATACGTCGATTTCGATTGGTCGCCAGAAGAATTGACCGAGCGGCTCACCATACTCGGACTTGAAGTTGAGGGCGTGCAAAAACTCGGCGGCGAATTTGAAGGCATCGTCGTCGCGCAGGTTTTGACGAAAGACAAAGTCGCCGGCTCGGACAAATTATCGGTCTGCAAAGTCAATGACGGCAAAGGTGAGCGGCAGGTCATTTGCGGCGCGAATAATTTTAAACCCGGCGACAAGACCGCATTGATTTTGCCGGGCGCGTCGCTGCCGATGAAACCGGGCGACAAAGAACCGTTCACCATCAAGATCCGCAAAGTCATGGGCGTGGAATCGCACGGGATGATGTGTTCACCCGAAGAACTTGGATTGCCCGACAAAGTGGATGGGATTTTAATTTTGCGCGAAGGCGCACCCGTCGGTCAGACGTTTTCAGAATATCTGAGACGCTCTGGCACCGATGTGGTTTACGATTTGGAAATCACGCCGAACCGTCCCGATTGGAACAGCGTCATCGGCATTGCTCGCGAAATTTCCGCGCTCACCGGAAACCCGCTGAAAATTCCGGTCATTCAATTTCTCAACACCGAGTCCGAGCCGATTTCCGGTTTGCTGCACGTCCGCATTGACGAGCCGGAATTGTGTCCGCGCTACACGGCGCGAATCGTTCGCAAAGTAAAAATTGGTCCCAGTCCGGACTGGCTTCGCAGCACGCTGGAAAAGATTGGCCTGCGCAGCATCAACAACGTCGTGGACATTACCAATTTTGTGATGCTCGAATGCGGTCAGCCACTGCACGCCTTTGATTATCATTTGCTTTCCAGTAGCCCCCGACGTGAGGAGGGGAAAGCTCGCCAATCAGCCGGACCGCCTTCTCACGTCGGCGGCTACGAGGTTCCGACAATTGTGATTCGCCGCGCCAATGAAGGCGAAAAATTTACGACGCTCGATGGCAAGGAGCGCGCTTTGACTGGCGAAATGTTGCTGATTTCCGATGCAACAAAACCGCTTGCGCTCGCGGGGATCATGGGCGGGCAAAATTCTGAAATCAACGAGAAGACCGTCGATGTCCTGATCGAAAGCGCGTATTTCAATCCGCAAAATATTCGCGCGACTTCCAAGAAGCTCGAATTGCGTACCGATGCTTCGTATCGCTACGAACGCGGGGCTGACGTGGAAATCTGCGATTGGGCGAACCGCCGCGCCGCGCAATTGATTTGCGATTTGGCCAACGGCCAAGTCCTAGGCCATTCGATTGACGCTTATCCGAATCCGGCCTCAGTGAAGGAAATCAAACTGCGCTTCGCTCGGACGCAGGAAGTCCTGGGAGTTGAAGTTTCCACGGTCCAGCAAATGGAGTTTTTGAAACGGCTCGGGCTGGAAGTTCAAACCGCCGACGCGAATGACTCGTGTACGCTGCGCGTTCCGTCTTTCCGCGTTGATTTGAAACGCGATGTTGATCTGATTGAGGAAATCGCGCGTTTGCATGGCGTTGATAAAATTCCGGCGACTCCGCCGCGCGGCGCGATTGGCGCCAATGCGTTCGACAAAACTTACGATGAAATTTCGCAGGCTCGTGGAATTTTCTCCGCGTTGGGATTGAGTGAGGCGCAAGGGCAGACATTGGTGTCGACCGCCGATTGCCGGGTCGAAAACACTGGTCTTGTTGCGTTGAAAAATCCGCTCAGCTCGGAAATGGATGTGC
>JBDSIW010000074.1:0-6532 GCA_039917795.1 Verrucomicrobiota bacterium
ATAATAAGGCGCAGACCCAGCCATCCACTAATCCGATTCCGGAACGCGTAACCGTCCCGGAAAATAAAGAAGTCGAACCCGCGCCAAGATGATTCTCCTCTTCGACATCGGAAATACCAACACGCACCTCGGCTTGGCCAGGGCTGATCAAGTCGTGCGGCAAATAAACATTTCAACTTCCGCCTGGCTCGACGAACGCGCCGAGCGATCGGTTTCCCGTTTTGTTGGCGACGAAGCCATCGAGGGCATCGCACTTTGCAGTGTGGTTCCCGCCGTTACCCCGCGAGCCATCGCCCTCTGCCGCGCCCGTTGGAACTCTCCCTGCCGCGAACTCACCAGCGAAACCGTCCGGGGCGTGGGGATCGATTATCCAAAGCCGGAAACGATCGGGCCCGACCGCCTCGCCAATTCACTTGCGGTGAAAATCCATTTCGGCGCGCCTGCGGTCGTCGTCGATTTCGGGACCGCCGTCACCTTCGACGTGGTTGATGCCAAAGGGAATTATGTTGGAGGCATCATCGCGCCCGGCCTGGCAGCCATGACAGAATATTTGCACGAGAAAACCGCGTTGTTGCCAAAAATAAAGATTCGCGAAGTGACGCGCGTGATTGGAAAGAACACCCGCCAGGCGATGTTGATTGGCGCGGTTCACGGTTATCGCGGGCTGGTCCGGGAATTGATTGGCGAGCTGAAGCGCGAATTATCCTGCGCCCATCTTCCCGTGATCGCCACCGGCGGTTACGCCAGGCTGATTGCGGCCAAGCTACCCGAAATAGCCACAGTTGAACCCCTCCTCACATTGGAAGGACTCCGGCTTTTTTGGTCAATGGCGGCGGCGCAAAAAATGAGTCGGCGCCGGAGATCGTGATATTCGACAGCGCTCGATGCCGTTTTTCCTTGGACATCCCGGAAAAAATTTTAGCGTGCAAAAAGAATTTTCCGAGCTGCCCGCCCTCCTGCGCGATCAACTGGTGAAATGCGGGAACCAAATCGTAATAGGTGGCGATCGTGTTGAGTTGGGCGTTGTTCAGCGGACCATCAAACCACTCGTCATAGCCTGAATAGCCACCCCACTCTTTTTTCAACTGTGCATAATCCTCGCGAAGCTTTTGCAAAACCAATTTCTTTTGCTCGCGCATGACCGAGTCAGGCTTGGAGGGAGGCGCCTGCGTTTTGCCACTGTCCGACTCTCCATAAATTGATTCGAGCTGGCCGCGCGCCTTTCGGATCAGAGTGACGAACTGTTTCTTTCGCGCGAGTTCCATCTGATATTTTTCCAAGGCGGCTGGATCATTCTTCTCGATCAGCCAGCGCCGCAATCCTTCTTCGGCCACAGCAGTTGCGAAGGCCTCATTAAATTCGGTGTCGCCCGAGATGAAGACCCGTTGATGCGCCAGTTCGTGGAAAATCAGCGAAGCCAATCCGCGCTCGGAATCCCCGATGAAAGTGTTTAGCACTGGATCATTGAACCAGCCGAGCGTCGAGTAGGCGTCCACTCCACCCACGTAAACATCCAATCCTTTCCGGCGCATTTTCGAAGCGTAGGCGTTGGCGGCCGTCTCTGAAAAATATCCACGATACGTGACACTCCCCACCACCGGGAACCACCAGGAGGTGGGGCGCAAGGAAAGTTCCGGCGCGGCATAAATATTCCAGACGGCGTTGGAACGGTGGAGATCGACGTAATTGAGATAATGTTTGCCTGCGGGCAAATCCAGTTTTGTCTCGGCAAATTGGCGCAGGGCAAGGACCAGCCGGAATTTTTCTTTGAGCTTTTGCGGCGTATCCGGGTTGTTAATCAACTCGGGCAGCGGTTGCTGATGCGACAGCATTTCCATCTGGCCGGAAATCGCCTGCTTGTAGAAGCCGATGCTCTGGCATCCGGCCAGGACGGCGGCCAGAAAAACCAGCAACGATCCGAAAAGCCATTTCTTTTTGCGCATGGTGAACAGGCCGTTTAGATAGTTCACCTCGCGACCGTTTTCCAATTTTTTTCCCGGAAACCTTTTCGCAACTTCCACGCGGTTGCCGCTTGCTGGCCACCGCCACGAAGTCTAGGTTTTGCCTGTGCCAACAACACGGTTGGTCTCGCCGGGAATTTAAAAAATCATTTTATGGAGAAGGCATCGCTCGGAACACGCAACACTTCAAACCAGCACGTCATCAAATGGGTGGAAAAAATGACAACGCTCTGTCAGCCCTCCAAAATCCATTGGTGCGACGGAACGGATCCGGAAAAGGAGGCGCTGACCGCCGAGGCAGTTTCGGCAGGAATTTTGATTCAGCTGAATCCGGTAAAACTCCCCGGCTGTTATTACCATCGTTCGCACCCGAGCGATGTCGCCCGGGTCGAGCAATGCACCTTTATCTGCACCGATGTGGAGGAGGATGCGGGTCCCACCAACAACTGGGCCGCGCCCAAAGAAATGTACGCCAAGCTTCACTCCCTTTGCACAGGCGCGATGCGCGGAAAAACGTTGTACGTCGTTCCGTATCTCATGGGCCCGGCCGGTTCGCCCATGACCAAAGTTGGCATCGAGTTGACGGATTCGATTTACGTCGTCCTCAGCATGAGAATCATGACCCGCATGGGAACGGGTGCGTTCCAACATCTGGGCGAGAGCGATGACTTTAATCGCGGGCTGCATTGCATGTTGGATTTGAGCGCCGACAAACGGTTCATCGCGCATTTTCCGCAGGACAACGCGATTATCTCCACCGGTTCGAATTATGGCGGAAATGTTTTACTGGGCAAAAAATGTCTCGCGTTGCGCATTGGATCTTATCTTGGGCGGAAGGAAGGCTGGCTCGCCGAACACATGTTGATTCTGGGTGTCGAATCTCCCACCGGCGAAAAAACCTACGTGGCGGCGGCGTTTCCCAGTTCGTGCGGGAAAACGAATTTCGCGATGATGATTCCCCCGCCCCATTTCAAAGGCTGGAAGGTTTGGACGGTGGGCGACGATATCGCCTGGATGAAACCGGGAACGGACGGACGCCTTTACGCCATTAACCCCGAAGCCGGTTATTTTGGAGTCGCGCCCGGCACAAACTGGAAGACGAATCCAAACGCGATGCAGTCCATTTCACGCGATACGATTTACACCAATGTCGCGCTCACGCCGGATCTCGATGTCTGGTGGGAAGGAAAAGACGAAACGCCTCCAAAGGAACTAACCGACTGGAAGGGAAATCGGTGGACGCCGGATTCCAAAGAAAAGGCGGCGCATCCCAACAGCCGTTTTGCCGCGCCGATGGCGAACAACCCGATGCTCGCCAAGGAAGTGGACAATCCCAATGGCGTGCCGATCAGCGCGATCATTTTCGGCGGACGCCGCAGCACTACCATTCCGCTGGTCTATTCGGCCTTCAATTGGATCCATGGCGTTTACGTCGGCGCGACGATGAGTTCGGAAACCACCGCTGCGGCGACGGGCGCGGTCGGACAGGTTCGGCGCGATCCGATGGCGATGCTTCCGTTCTGCGGCTACAACATGGGGGAATACTTCAAGCATTGGTTGAACATGCGCAAACGCATTACCATTCCGCCGCGGATTTTTCACGTGAACTGGTTTCGCAAAGATGAACTGGGAAAATTTCTTTGGCCCGGCTACGGCGAAAACATGCGCGTGCTCAAATGGATCATCGAACGATGCCGCGGTCGCGCCGGCGCGAACGAAACGCCTCTCGGCTGGGTACCTGGCCCCGAAGATTTTGACCTCGATGACATGGACGGCTTCGATTCCGACCGCCTTGCCGCAGCGCAAAAGATGAACGTGGAAGATTGGAAAAGAGAAGCGCTCTCGCAGGATGAATTATTCATCAAACTCTATTCGCATCTGCCCAAGGAATTAATTTTTCAACGTGAACTGCTCGTGGCGCGGTTGTGACGGTCGCAATAAGATGAGGTGAATTACTTTCTTCATAAGCATCCAAACTTTTCCTGCGAGCACCGGAATAACTTTGATTGTTTTTGAAGGATCGGCGGGCTAAACTCGTCAGCAATCAGATGCAATCCAAGTGGCGTATTCCCAGACGGACTTTTCTTCGGGGCCTCGGCACCGCGCTGGCCCTTCCGATGTTGGAAGCGATGTCCCCAGCCGCCAGACTTTTTGCCGCCAATGTTTCGTCTGCGAAGCGTTTCCCAAAACGATTGGCGTTCGTTTACGTCCCCAATGGAGTGAACATGGTGGATTGGACGCCGAAAGCGCTTGGGGAGAATTTCGACCTGCCCTACATCCTCGAACCGCTCAAAGCAGTCCGTAGCGACCTGCTCGTGCTCAGTGGACTGGCTCATCAAAAGGCCGCAGCGAACGGAGATGGCGCTGGTGATCACGCACGTGCCTCGGCCACGTTTCTCACGGGATGCCAGGCGAAGAAAACCCCCGGTGTGGACATCAAGGTTGGCGTTTCGGTTGACCAGGTTGCGGCCCAGAAACTCGGGAAGGAAACCCGGTTTGGTTCGCTCGAAGTCGGTTGCGAGGGAAATCGGCAATCGGGCAATTGCGACTCCGGTTATAGCTGCGCTTATCAGGCGAACATTTCGTGGAAGGGTGAGGCGACGCCGATGCCCCCGGAGATTGATCCCCGCCAAGTTTTTGAACGGCTCTTCGCCAATAATTCGTCCGGGCAGATCACGGAAAATCTCGCGCGCCGGAAACGCTACCAGCAAAGCATTTTAGATTTTGTGCTCGAGGATGCCACCCAGCTCCGTTCCAAGCTTGGGGCGACGGATCGCCGCAAGCTCGATGAATATTTGACCGCTGTTCGCGAAATGGAAGAGCGGATTGAGCGAGCGGAGAAGTTTGCCGCCCAACCGCCGGAAGGTCTCAACCCCGCCGCCATTTCTGGAATCCCGCAGGATTTCGAGAAGCATATTCGGCTGATGTACGACCTGCAGGCGCTCGCTTTTCAAACAGACAGCACGCGGATTTCGACGATGATGGTCGCCTTCGATGGAAGCAATCGGCCCTATAAAGAGTTGGGTATTTCTGAAGGGCATCACGAATTATCTCATCACGATAACGACGAGGCGAAGAAACAAAAGATCGCGAAGATCAATCATTTTCACTCCACGCAATTCGCATATTTCCTCGAAAAATTAAAATCGATTCCGGAAGGTGAAGGCACGCTGTTGGACAATTGCATGATCGTTTACGGCAGCGGAATCGGCGATGGCAACCGCCATAACCACGACGATCTGCCGATCCTGCTGGCGGGCGGCGGCGGCGGGACGATACAGACCGGTCGTCACGTCCAGTTCGAGAAGAATACCCCGATGACCAACCTTTACGTTTCGATGCTCGACCGCATGGGTGTGGCGGTGGATCACATTGGGGACAGCACGGGAAAGCTCAAGGGACTTTCTTAAGTCGCGACTCTGCGCCTGGACTCAACGCTTTTTGAGCGTCGCCGCATTGGGGGAAACCAAATTCTTCGCTTGCGACCAACCGCTGCGCTGACCCGAATCCGCGATTTGCAGCCAATCCTCTTTTTTATCCAGCACGACCACCTCGCTGCCGTCGCGCAACGTAAATGCGCTGGGCGATTCATCGAAAGGCCCGCTGCGAACCACGGCCTCCGGGACAATGACCACCGAGGACGGCGCGGTTTGATAATTGAAGTCCGCCATCAGGCAACCAATGAACGCGACTGTTCCCAAAGCGAGGAGTGCAATCGGTCCGCGAAATGAATTTTTCCAATCGCCTCTCCATTGGCGGGCGGCGAGAAATAAGAACAAAATCCCCAGCGCTGACGACGCAAGCAGGGTCCATTCGTTCAGAGTGAGCCGGGCGATACCGTTCTTCCAATAATCTCGCGATGATGACGCTTTTCCTCTCACCTGCTCACGAGCGAATTGCAGGTTGGCGCGAACATCCGGATCGCGCGGCGACAACTGGGCCGCATTGCGATAAGCCACGATGGCGCGTCCAGCGTGGCCCGATTTTAAGAAGGTATTTCCGAGGTTGAAATAGATCGGCGCAGACACCGTTCCTCCTTGAATAATCTTTTCGTAGCCAGCAGCGGCTTCTGAGTATTTGCCCTGTTCGAAGAGTTTGTTCGCCTCGTTGAACGCGCCGGAAGAATCTTCCGCGAGCAAACGGGTTGCGGCCACAAGCCAGAGACAGAACCAAAGGGCGACCTGGAGAATGGAGGATGGCCGCGCGTTCATGGAATTTTCCGCAAGCCCGTGATGGCAGATTCAATCTTGGGAATGAACGACGCCAGTTCCTCGCTCGTTCGCTGCCGCGCGTAACGGGCCTGGTTGCAGGCCTGGAACAGTTCGCGCACGAGATCAACGGTCGCCTCATCCACTCCTCTAGGCCCGAGGTGCTCCTCCACGACCGCTTCCGTAATCGAGGACGCGGGAAGTTCAAGCCGCTCGCCAATCTGTTCCTGGAGAACCCGGAAAATCCCGGCAAAGAACAACTCGGCATCTTGTGCTTGCGCCTTTTGCGGCAGAGCCGCCAATTCGCGCGCGATGATTTGACTCACACTGCGTTGGCGGCGCAACCGCGGATTATTCTCGAAA
>JBDSIW010000075.1:0-3286 GCA_039917795.1 Verrucomicrobiota bacterium
CTGAGTCGGATCAATTTCAAAAATGTTCAGATCTTCGTAAATGGCTTCGGGTTTGACATCGTCTTTAGGTCGAATTTTCGGCGCTACTTTTTCCCAGATGGCGCGAGGCACGACGACGCAGATGAGTTGTTCGCCGCCGCATTTTGTACTTTCGTTCAGTTCAATTTCTGGAGTGACGCGGCGTTCGAAATGGAAAGGGTCGAAAGGGAAATCGTTTGGTAGGGACGCGTTCCACCGCGTCCCCGACAGTCCCGGAGAAGTTTGGGACGCGGTGAAACGCATCCCTACCGTGAGAGTCGGAATCTGAGCGAGCAAATCGTTGCAAACGGCAATTTCATTCGGCGAATCTTCCGTGAGGGAAACGCGGATCGTATCTCCTAATCCATCGCAAAGGAGCGAACCGATTCCAATCGCGCTTTTGATCCGGCCATCTTCACCTTCGCCTGCTTCGGTGACGCCAAGATGGATTGGGTAATTCCAATCGGGCCCGAGTTCATTGAGGCGCGCGACGAGCAGGCGATAACATTCAATCATCACCTTCGGATTGCTCGACTTCATCGAGAATTTGAAATTGTGGTAACCGTTTTTGCGGGCGATGCGGGCGAACTCCAGCGCGCTCTCCACCATGCCGAGTGGCGAATCACCAAAGCGGTTCATAATCCGGTCGCTGAGCGATCCGTGATTCGTGCCAATGCGCATGGCGCGGCCCAATTGTTTGCAGAGCAAAACCAGCGGGGTGAATTTCTCCTCGATTCGACAAATCTCCAACGCGTATTGGTCGTCGCTGTATTCCTTGATCGCGAATTTTTTTGAGTCCGCGTAATTGCCGGGATTAACGCGCACCATCTCAACCCATTTTGCCGCTTCCATCGCGGCGTCTGGTTTAAAATGAATGTCAGCAACGATGGGGACGAAGCAGTTTCGGGCGTGGAGCTCGGCTACGATATTTTGCAGATTGGCCGCGTCTTTGACGGTGGGCGCGGTGATGCGAACGATCTGGCAACCGACCGCGACGAGTTCCAGTGTCTGCTTCACGCACTCGGTGGTGTCCATCGTGTCACAGGTCAGCATCGATTGCTTCACCACCGGATGATCGCCACCGATGATCACGCCGCCGCGGACTGGATCGCCGACGACGACTTCCCGAGTCTTCCGACGCTGAAAAACGTAAGGAGAAGAGCAGTATTGCATGGAATTACGGCGCAGGATTGGTCGCGGCGGGGTCAGACGAAGGCTGGGTTTGCTCCACATGGGTCTGGCGCTTGAGCATCATCCGGAAAAGAGGGAGCCGGCGGAGATCGAAAAAGGAAACGTAAAGCATGAAGGAAATGAGCAGGATGGCGAACGCCGTGGTGGTGTATTCCACGAACCGAACGCTGATTTTACGGCGGGTCACCGCTTCGTAGATGGACATCAAAATGTGACCGCCGTCCAGAACTGGAATGGGTAGGAGATTCAAGATGGCCAGATTGATGTTGAGCAACACCATGAAGCTCAGCGCCAGGCGGTAATCCGTATTCACCTGGATGGCGAGGCTGGAGAGAATCCCAACAGGCCCGCTCAAATCTTTTGCACCGATGCCAGTTTCCTTGTGATGGAACAAGGCGCTGAAAGTTTTCCTCATCATTTCCAGCACTCCAGTGATTTGTTCCTTCGGAGTGGGACCGGGCTTTTGCACTTGATAAACCGTGACGGTGCTCGGACTTAACATCACACCCAGCAAACCTCTCTGGGTCGCGGTATCCAATTGCGGCGTCACGGTCATTTTGATTTTCTCCTGCCCGCGTTGAACTTCCAGTTCGCTGGGTTGGCCGGGACGTTTCTGAATCAATCCGGTCAACTGATCCTGCCCGACGATTGGCACGCCGGAGAAGGACAAAAAGGTATCATTCACTTTGAGCCCCGCCTTGTCAGCCACCATGCCTGGCTTCACTTCCACGATCACTGGGTGATCTTTTGGATCGAGGTCGAGCATCTTCATCCCGATAACCTCATTCACAATTGTCTTGAGTTGATACGTCGTCCGAACTCCCTCTCGCTCGATCATCACTGGCAACACATTTGTGCGTGCCGTCATTGTTTCCAGTTGCACGTCCTGCCACGATTTCACCACTTTCCCGTTGATCTGGACAATTCGATCTCCCTCCCGAATCCCCAATTTCGCTTCCGCCGACTTTGGGTCAACGTAACCGATAATCGACGGATTCACTGCCACCGGCAGGCCAACGAGATAAATCACGCAGGCAATGGCGATGGCGAACAACACATTCATTGCCGGCCCGGCCAGCGCGACGAGAATTTTTGAAAAAGGCGACGCCGGGGGGATTTTTTCCCCCGGGTCCGTGGCTGCGCCTTCCAGTTGCTGGGAGGTCACCATCTGGGGAAGTTTTACGTAGCCGCCCGCCGGAATCAGGCGCCAGGAATACTCAATCCCGTTGCGCGTCCACCCGAAAATTTTCGGACCAAAGCCAATTGCGAACGCCTCCACTTTCAGCCCGCGGCGGCGCGCCACCCAATAATGTCCGAATTCGTGGATAAAAATCGCCGCGCCAAAAAGGAAGATCACTGCCGCCCCGACGTAGATGTAATTAAGAATATGAGCCATGAATTTTCCCGCTCGTTTGAACGGACGGACAATCTACCGACCAAGGGCTGATTTGCAACTTAGGAAACGTCACAACAACTTAGCTTTGCCGCCAGGATTTCGCCGATTCCAAACGAGCCCATGAGTCCGCTTCAAGAACTTGGTCGAGCGTCGGATGCGGCACAAGTTGGTGTTCGCCCATAACTCGTGCGACGATTTCACTGATTTGAAGAAAAGTTATTTTCCGGTTCACAAACGCCTCAACTGCCACCTCGTTGGCTGCGTTCAACACGGCGGGCAACGTGCCACCTACTTCCCCCGCGGTTCGCGCCAGGTTCACCGCTGGAAAACGATCCGTGTCCGGTTCCTCAAAGGTCAGCGAGCCGAGTTTGGCGAAGTTCGTTTGCACCCGGTCGCTGCGGACACGATCCGGATAGGTTAATGCATATTGAATCGGCAAACACATGTCGGGCGTGGAAAGTTGCGCGAGAAGGGAACCGTCGATGAATTCCACCATCGAGTGAACGATGCTTTGCGGATGAACCACCACTTTCACCCGGTCCATTTCGATGTCAAAGAGCCAGCGAGCTTCGATCATCTCGAGGCCTTTGTTGAATAGAGTTGCCGAATCAATCGTGATCTTCCGCCCCATCACCCAGGAAGGATGCTTGAGCGCGCGCTCGACCGTGATGTTGGGAAAAT